>JAFXOB010000210.1 GCA_017529005.1 Elusimicrobiota bacterium | reverse complement strand
TCCAAAATTAGCTAAAATTTGATCAACATACTCTTCAGCTTTTTCAAAATCTCCGTCAAAATAATAATTTTTTGCTTTTTTTAATGCCTTATCTTGAGGAATATTTTTTAATTCAACTTTTTTCTCATTTACATCATTGTTTGTTATAGCAAAGCCAACAGATGTTATAAAAACGAATAAAGAAACCAATACAAATAATTTTTTATAGTCATATTATGCACCCCAATAATAATTTTTTATACCAATAAAAAATTTCTTAATACTTTTGAAAATTCCATCTTTAGATTTGCCTTCTACTAAAACATTAGTATTAGGAGCTGTTATTATAGCAATTCTTTCATCATTGAATAAATAATCCACATGTTTTTTTGTAACCATCTCAGTTACTTTCTGTCTACTATCATATAAATTTCTTTTATCCTTTATCATTTTATAAATTGTACTAATTAAATTAGGAATATCTAACGGTTTTGCCATATAATCATAAGCACCCATTTTCATAGATTCTACAGCAATTTCTACTGAAGTATGAGCAGTAACAATAAGAGACATTAAATCCGGAACCAATATCTTCATTTTCTTTATTAAATTAAGGCCATCTATATCAGGTAACCTATAATCCACTATCACAACATCAAAAGAAGAATACTTCACCATATTTTCAGCATTTGCGCCGTTTTCAACAGCCTCAACAAAGATATTCTCGGCTTCCAATGCAACTTTTAAGGATAATCTTGCAGTTTCATCATCCTCAACAATCAATACTCGGGGTTTTTCATTAACTTCATCTTTATTCTTTTCATCCGGATTTTCATTAAGATTAATATTATCACTAACCTTTTCATTTACATTATTAATGTTTTCACCAGAAGCAGTATCAGAAGAACTTACATTTATTTCACTCTTATCTTTTTCATCTGCATTTTCATTAATAATATTATTATCATTAATTTTTTCATTTATATCCGCATTAACACTAGTACTATTTTCATCAGCATTGACATTAACAGTATCATTAGACTTCTCTTCTATATTTTTATTTTCCAGTGTATTTTCGTTTTCCATTTTATTACCTCACAAATATATACTAGTTAACAATCTTAGCTGTTATGAATATTGTAAGCTCAGTTCTTCCTTTATTTTTTTGTACACTCTTAAATAAATATCCTAATAGAGGAATATCTCCCAATAAAGGAACTTTATTTACAGTTTCCGTTTCATCTTCTCTTATTAAACCACCTATACTTGCAGCTTCTCCACTTCTCAACATCAATGTTGTGGTTGATTTTGTTGTATTGATAATAGGTGTTCCATCTACACCAGTACCATCTTGATAACTTTGTTCAGGAGAAACAGATAAAACGATTGAACCATCTCTATTTATTTGAGGTTTAACTTTTAATTTTATACCTGCTTGTTTAAAAGATGTAGTTCCTGTTATTGTTCCTTCAGAACTTACAGATTGACTTTCAACGTAAGGGATTTCTTTTACAATATCTATTGATGCTTCCTGATTGTTTAAAACTAATAATTTAGGATTTGATAAAATCTTTGCATTTCTATCTTGAATACCTGCCTCTATATGACCATTAATGCTCCAATCTCCCTCTAATATAGAAACTCCTATTGCTCCAAAACTGTTAGTTAAACCAAGAGGGCTAGCTGTTTTATATAAAAAGTTTTTATTAGTATATGCTCCTACAGCAGGTGCAGGATTTACTAATCCATCTCTAAAGATTCCATCCCATGAAGTTCCAAGAGAGAAATTATTTGATAAATTTATTTCTACAATTTTTGCTTCCAATAAAACTTGTTGTGTCGGAACATCCAAAGATCTTATAAGACCTTCCATTTTATCAAGGCTATCTGCCAAATCCGTAATAATTAAAGAATTTGTTCTAGCATCGGAAACAATCTTTCCGCCTTTAGATAATCTTGTTGCTAAAATTTTCTCTAAATCAGCAGCTTTTGCATAATTACAAAAAACAACTCTTGAAACTGTAATATGACTACCATCTGCTTTACTTTTAATAACATAAATATTTGCATCACCTTGTTTAACGTAGTACAAATCATAAGTATCAAGTAAAGCATTCAAAGCTTCTTCCGCTGTAACATCTTTCAAAGACAACATAATCTTTTTTTGATACAAATTTGTATCAGATATTAATCTCATACCGGTTTTCATACTCAAAACATTCAAAACAGTGTACAGTGTTGTCCCCTGAAAATCAATAGATATCAAATTTGTGGAATGTAAACCGCTCTCTTCCTTCGCAGCAAAAACAAAACCCGAATCAAACATCAAAGATACAACTAGAAATGCTACTAAAAGTTTCTTCATTTTCTCTCCTTATTTTTATTTTTTTTAATTTTCCATTTTTATAGTATATATCTTACCATAATAATTTACATTAATACTATTTTCATTAATTTTAACAATTTTACAATTTTTATAAGTATTACCGACATAATAAAATTTCCCTTCTATAATAACAATAGGTTTTTTTGTTTCATACATAATACCGTCTATTACTATTTTATCCGGTTTTCCATAATTAACCTTGTTTGAACCGCCTTTTCCTTTTCCATCCTTTTTAGGAGCAACATAATAATAAAAAGGATTTTTTGGTATAGGTTGAAAATCTCTCCAAGAAGGGATATCACCAACATCCTTAACTTCCAAAATTTTATCATAAATTTCTCTAAAATAACCGGATTTTCTTACATCATCATCTATAGAATCAACAGAGCTTCTACCACTGAAACAATCATTTATCTGAGAATCAAACAAAATAGGTTTTGTAACAATTTTACAAAAACCTTTATAATCCATATCAATAGTATCAATTTGAGAATATCTTTCAAGTTCAAATAAAAATTTACAAACCCTTTCATAATCAGCATTTATTGCTACACTAATAGAAACATTATCGCCCTTTTGTTCCTGAACTATAGAATCTTCATTTACTGTAATATCCAAACTTTTAAGTAAATCTAATATTCTAACTTTATATGCAGTTTTATTTTGTTCATTAGAATAAAAAGTATCTTCGTATATAGATAAAGGTTCCATTATAGAATTTTTTTGTTCATCCATGCTTGTTTGTATTTTAACAAAATCATCTAATTGTTTACTAATATTATAAAATTTTTCATATACGCTTTTTCTTTCATTCCTAACTGCAGCATATTTACTATAAATATAATTATAGCAAACATATGCTACACCACAAAACAATAATAAATTTAGTATAAAAATCATAATTCTGCTATTTTTGTTCATTTTATCACTTCCTTGAATTTAATGGTATGAATACTTTTAAAGCTTTTATTTTAATTTTATCTACCTTATGTTCTTCTAAATCTTGAATTTCAACATCTTGTCCCAAATAAGAACTTTTTTCAAAAGCATTACTTAAAACAGGTGTATAATCATAAAAACTTGTAAGTTTTTTTAATATATCCTCTCCAATTGTTAAATTTACTATAGAAGAAGAACCTTTAAAAGATAAATCTAAAATAGAATTGTCAGTTGGCATATATGTTCCCAAATCTCTAAATATATAACCATATGTTGTACGCTCTTTCAACTGAGTCCTAACCGCAAGTAATTTATAATATACTGTTTCCCATTCTTTTTCAATATCAGAAATTCTATTGGTCGATCTCTTTATCTCTATCTCTTTTTTTGTATCATCTATTTTTTTATTATAATATCCTATTTCGAGATATGTCAACAAAGAATAAACTAATATAGCTATAATTCCCAAATGTACGAAAAAATTTAAAATTTTTAAAAATTTAACAAAAGCACTGCCATATTTTTCTTTTGTTACAATACCGTCTATATAATTTATACTATACATTATTTTTTCTCCTTTTCAAGTGCTAAGCCAAGAGAAACGGGTAAAAAATAACCCAAATCTTTATTAGAATAGCCAACAACTTTATTATTTTCTAAAGGATTCCACTTAGTTGTCGGAATACCTATAGTTTCTTCAATAAAAGAATCTATTCCCTCTGTTAAAGCACCTCCGCCGGTAATAACTATTCTATCAAGCGATATTATAGATTGTCTTGTAATGCAATGTTCTATTGTTCTAAATATTGTATCTAACAAAGATGATAATGTTTTCTTTAAAATGTTTTTCATATTAAAATTGACTTTTTGTCTCAAATCTTCTCTTCTTTTTATTTCTTCCGCCAACTTTTCCGGAATTACATATAAAGAAGAAATTTCTTTTGTAATATCATATCCTCCGAAATTAATATCTTTAAGGAAAACTATCTCTTTATTACTTAAAACAACAATATTCGTTATTTTATATCCGATATTAATCAAAATTATACTTTCTGAATTTTTATAATTCGGACCAAAAGTAATAAAAGAATTTGCTAAAGCAAAAGATTCCAAATTAACACCGGCAACAGTAATATCTTCCATTGTTTGAAACAAACTAAACTTTGCATTAACTTTTTCTTTTGGCGCTGCAGAAAACAATATATTACAATCCTTTTCTGAAATATTATTGAGTATCGTGTAAGAAGAATACATTGTTTCCAAATTTTCAGTTATAGTATTTTCTATTTCAACTTTAATCTCATTTTTTATAGTTTTTGAATTAATTTTGTTCCTGTTTAATACAATTTCTCTATTTATTACATCTTTTCCGGAAACAGCTAAAAAGACAGACTCTTTTTCTAAGTCTAATCTCTTTAATAGTGCAGCTATCGAAGAACTTTTCACACTATTATCCAACTCAGAGATATCTACCATAGCAGAAACAATAGAATAATCTTTGTTCTTTTGACTAAAATTCAAAACTTTACAAACTTTAAGGAATTTACTTCCTAAATCTATACCAATCAATCTTTCCTCCATCCAACCCAAAATATAAAATGATTAAAAGTTTGATTACCAGTTACAGGATCTGTATCTACGTTTTCTCTTGTATAAAAATAGTATCTCAATGTAGTGCTTATAGTATTTGCACCCATTGTTGTTTTATGCTCTGCAGTAGCAGTAGAAACAATTTCGTATCCTCTGTAAGTATGATAATCCATTGCATCTGTAGTTAGAATATGAAATATATCACCAGCAGCTAAAGGGACTAAAGTTATATCATTTATAAAAACAATTTTTTCGTCGTTTAAAATATTATTTTGATCTAAAATTGTCAATCTACGCAACTTAACATTAACCGTAACTTTCGGATGCATTGTTCCATCAAAAGGTTCTTTCAACAACGGTTTCGCATATGCTACAGTAGAACCGTCTTTAAACGGTTCCCATTCTTTCGGCATAAACCCCTGCAAAGCACCTTGAGTTTTTGTAACATCATACAAAAAACCTCTACCGGAATTCGCCTTATCTCCAAGTTGAGTACTTCCGGACGAAACCCATGTGTCAGCCAGTTTTTGATTAATGTAACCTCTCATCATTTCTACTCCGGCTTCTGCCGAATAAAACGTTCTCATTCTAATTTGATCATATGTATCCAACAAACTTTGATTTGTATATATTTGTAAGCAAACAGCACCGATGATTATCATTATCATCATTGCCGTAACAGCAACAACCAAAACAGTTCCTTTATTATTCTTGAACATCAATACCTCTAAACAGCTTTTTCCCTATATTAAAAAGTATATATTTCTATGGCTTAACTCTAACTGTTCTAAAACAAAATCTAAATAATCTTTTAGTTATTGTATCATTATTAAGCATTTCTGTCGAGCCATCAGCTTTTTTTTGCATTATACCCGTTTCTTTATCTATTCTTCCATCAATAACATCATCATATATAACACCTATATTCATCATTCTCATTCTTTTAGATGTGGAAGTACCTGTCCAATCAAAATAAATTGTTCTTATTATGTTTGATATTGTAATACTTTCTATAACAGAATTATCAAGTCTACAAATATCCTTTTTTAATAACCCTAATGCCGAAGAATGATAACCGACAGAAGTAAGATTAACACTGGCCGTAGAACTTTTAACAAAACCACCGCCACCGCTAAAATAATATTTTTCTTTTATAGTAGTATTGTAATTTTTATCATATCTTGTAAAAGATAGACAAAGTTCTCCCCCCGAAAGAATTTCTTCTACAGGTATACTATCACAATACTTTATAGAATTACTGAAATTTGTTATAAAATATCTAATACTATTTGCATTTTTTGAAACCGAAGATAATCTGTTATAAGCAGAATACGAAGAAATCATCATGGTATAAACAAAAAAAGCAACCATGACTGATAAAAATAAAGACACCATAACCTCTATTAATGTAAAACCAAAACTATATTTTCTTTTATTCATATCTTAAAAACCTATTATTACTGCTGCTTATTCCACTCTTTTGCACAAACCGTTTTTATATTAATTTTGTTATCACTTCTTTCATCTCCACCATATCTCCATCTTGCACTTGATATAACATAATAAAATCCAAAATGTTCATAAGTAACTGTATTTTTTACTATACTGTAAGTAACGTTATATTTATTTCTCAATAGTCTATCTTTTATCATATACTGATCACTAGTAATATTAACATCATCATTATATTGCCTTTCAATATAATTTTCCAAGTTTCCAACAACATCATTTAAAATCAAACTATATTCTTTACTTTCAGCATTTAATCTCCACGTTGCTATAAAAAAAATAGTTCCATGAAGCATCACTATAGCTGTTAAAATAACAGCTACCAAAACTTCTATTAAAGTTAATGCCTTTTCATTCCTTATAAAAGATAACATATCTTATCCATAAAATTCATGATACTCAATCGTATCTTTAGCCACAGAATAAATACCTCTAATATAATAACCATTCATGTCAGGATATTTTGATAAATTCGGATATAGCTCAACAATTACGGTTCCAGTTGTATTAGGCGGTACTGTAATTGTAAATGTCTTAAAATACTTATTAGATTTCGTACTTATATATAAAGACTCAAAAGTATTATATTTACTCGAACCGGGGGTAGCAATAAAAACACCATTATCAGCACGATATAATTTTTCTTGTGAAATAATTTTATCAATAAACATTTTTGCTTCATTCATCATAGCAATTTTCATATGATCTCTTCCATGGTATCCCCATATTGCAACACAAATACCAATGATTATTATTACAACCATACCTTCCATCAAAGTAAAACCTTTTCTGTTATATAACATTTTATTTCATCCTTACTGAGTACATTAAGTTTCTTGATTTACCATAGCATTAGCCATATTAAATATAGGCAAATATAATGCTATAACACAAATACCAACCATAAAACCTAAACCGACTATTAAAACCGGCTCAATAACTGCACTTATTGTCGCAACAGCCGCATCAACCTCATCGTTATAATAGTCTGTTATTTTATCAAACATTTCATCCATTTGTCCTGTTTTCTCTCCAACAGCGGTCATTCTAACAATCATTTTCGGAAACAATTCGTATTTGTCCATTCTGGCAGAAAATAACTCACCTGCGATAATACTTTCTCTTATATCTTCTAAAATTAATCGAACATAAGTGTTATTTAATGTACTTGAAGCAATTTGTATAGAAGAAACAATATCAACTCCGCTTTTTATAAGTGTAGATAACGTTTGAAAAAAGTTTGCAAAAATCATTTTCGTGTAAATAGGTGCAAACTTTGGAATCTTAAAAAAGAATTTATGCCACATCAACAAACCGTTCGGTGTTCTGGTCCACAATTTAAATGCGATATAAAGAACTATTAAAAACAATATAAGAATTAACACATGATCAACACAGAAATGACTAACATTTACAACCATTTGTGTGGGTAAAGGCAATTCCGCACCAAATGATGCGAACATATCTTCAAATTTAGGAATCAATATAAAAACTATACCAATAAATACTACAATAAAAAAACCGCCGACAAATATCGGATAAGACATTGCTGATTTTATTTTTCTTCTCAATTTAACGGAATTTTCAAGATGTTCTGCCAAATCTGCTAAAACTTTAGCTAATTTACCAGATTTTTCTCCAACCGCAACCATTGAAGTAAAAGTATTATCAAATATCTTTTTATAATTTGAGAGAGCTTCAGATAAAGTTGAACCGCCTTTAACATCTTCTGCTATTTTCAATAAAACACTACTAAAATATGCATTTTGAACCATTGCAGCAACATCAGAAACTGCTTCTAAAACATTGACTCCGGCATTAACAAGTGTAGATAACTGTCTTGATACAATTGCAGTTTCTTGCATAGAAACTTTTGTACTGGATGTCATTTTTTGTAATTTCGCATCCAAATCACCAAAAAAGCCACCAAAAGCAGATTTATTTATTTCTATATTAGAATACCCCTTCATTCTAAGTTCTGCGATAGCACCGTTTTCTGTTTCAGAATTAACCGAACCGGATACCATAACACCTAAAGAATTGCTTGCTTTATAACGAAATTTTGGCATATATCAACTCCTATTTTTCTGCAACAGTAACAGAAAAGACTTCATCAATTGTAGTTCTTCCTTCTAACAATTTAGTAATTGCTGCATTTCTTAATGTAATAAGACCTTGTTCATTGGCGATTGCTCTTAATTCAACATCTGTAGCACCTTTTGCAATAGCAGCTTTTAACTCTCTTGTTATTTTTAACATTTCAAATATTGCTGTTCTTCCTTTATATCCCGTACCTTCACAAAATTTACAACCTTCTCCCTCGTATATTTTAACTGATTTATTTAAACCGAGCTTTTCATAAATTTCGTCGGGAATATTTTCTTTTTCTTTTTTACATTTAGGGCAAATTGTTCTAACCAATCTTTGAGCAATAATCAAATTTAAAGCATCTGCCAAAAGATAAGACTCGATTCCCATAAATGCCATTCTGGAAATCGTACTCACAGTATCATTTGTATGAAGTGTTGAAAAGACCAAATGTCCGGTTAATGCAGCCTGAACAGCAATTTGTGCTGTCTCGGAATCTCTAATTTCTCCAACAAGTATAACATCCGGATCTTGTCTCATAAATGTTCTTAAGATACTGGCAAAAGTTAAGCCTATATCTGTTCTAACATGACACTGATTAATACCTTGTGTTTCATATTCAACAGGATCTTCTGCTGTCATAATATTTATATCTTCCGTATTGATATGTCCCAATGCCGAATAAAGAGTTGTTGTTTTTCCGCTGCTCGTAGGACCTGTAACAAGAATCATCCCATAAGGTGCAGTAATAGCTTCCTTAAAAAAATCCAATTCTTTAGGCGTAAAGCCTACTTTTTCTATTTTAAGACCAAATAAGCTCTTGGCCAAAATTCTCAAAACAATCTTTTCACCCCATATAGTAGGTATTATTGAAACTCTGACATCAATTTTTTGACCGGAAACTCTTATTCTGCATTTTCCGTCTTGGGGTAATCTTCTTTCGGAAATATCCAAATCGGACATAATCTTTATTCTGGAAACAATTGCAGGATAATATTTTTTTGACGGTGCGGGCATGGCACATAAATTACCATCTATTCTCATTCTTAAAGAAACCTCTTTTTCAAAAGGTTCCAAATGAATATCACTAGCCCTTTTTGTAATAGCATCAAAAAATATAGAATTAACATACTTTATAACCGGCGCCGCCTCAGAATCACCAACATCATCATTATTTAATTCCTGTATTTCTTGAACTTCTTCATCTGCTGCAGATTCCACCAAAGATGTTCTTACATAAAATTTCTCTATAAATAACAGAATTTCTTTTTCTGAAGACAATACAACAGAAATTCTTTTATTAACCAACCTTGCTATATCGTCTTTATAAACAACATTTGCAGGATCGGCCATTGCAACAACCAAAGTATCATTTTTTATTTCTAACGGAACCGTTAAATATTTTCTTGCAGTCTTTTCTTGTATGAGATCTAAAACATCTCTGGGGACATCAATATCATCAAGTTTGGTATATTCTACACCTAACGAAATAGACAAACATTCTATTAATTGTTCTTCAGTAATATATCCTCTTTTTAAAAGGATAGCACCTATTTTTTGTTTCTTTTCAAATGACTCTTTAAGAGATTCGGATAATTGTTCTTTTGTTATATATTTTTTACTTAAAAGGACTTCACCAATATATTTCTTCCTTAAGACTTCTAATACCATTAGAAACTCCTTTTAATGTTCATTTTTATAAAATATATTTAGACTTATAAAATTATAGAAGAATATTGCTTTTTTGTCAATAACAAATTGCTAAAACAACTTTATCTTACACATATATTATCAGTCTCTTTTCTCTTATAAAAAGATATTTTAATTAAGGTATTTGTATTTGTTTCCTTTTCTTGTATAATATGTCTTAAATATGATAAGTACAAGATGGAATAAAAAAGATGAAAAAAGTATTAGTAGCATTATCCGGAGGAGTTGATTCTTCTACTACTGCATATTTATTAAAACAGCAAGGTTTTGATATTGCAGCAGTTACATTGAAATTATATGATTCACATTCAAAAGCATCGGTTTCTTCACAAGCAATTGATGATGCAAAAAAAGTTTGTGATTTTCTAAATATAAAGCATTATGTTCTTGATTTACAAAAAGAATTTCAAGATAGTATAATAAATAATTTTATATCATCTTATTTAAATGCAACAACTCCAAATCCATGCATAATTTGTAACAAAACAATAAAATTCGGATTATTACTTGATTATGCAAGAAATTTAGGATTTGATTATTTGGCTACGGGACATTACGCAAAAATAGAAAGCAACAATAATGAATACAAATTAAAAATCGGTAAAGACAAATCCAAGGATCAAACTTATTTTTTATACAGATTAACACAAAAGGAATTAGCATATTTGTTATTTCCTTTAGCAAATTATACAAAGGAAGAAATAAGAGATATTGCCAGTTCTGCAAATTTACCTGTTGCAAACAAACCGGATAGTCAGGAAATTTGTTTTATAGAAAAAACTTATCATGACTTTTTGAAGCAAAACATTAAAGACTTTAATAAACAAGTTTTACCGGGATTAATAGTTGATACCAGCGGAAAAAAACTCGGCAAACATAAAGGTTTAATTTTTTATACAATAGGACAGCGAAGCGGTTTAGGCATAACAACTCCGGAACCGGTTTATGTTTTGAAGATAGATAAAGCAACAAACACTTTGATTGTAGGAACAAAAAAAGAGATTTTTTCAAGAGTAGCAAAAATAAAAGATATAACTTTTATATCAAATAAAAATTATGATAATAATTTTAAAGCCGATGTTAAAATAAGAAGAATGCATAAAGCAGCAAGTGCAATTATTTCTAAAAATATAATATTATTTGATGAAGAACAAGCTTCAATAACACCGGGACAATCAGCAGTTTTTTATAAAGACAATTATGTTATCGGCGGCGGTTTTATTATTTAATTAAGAGGATACAATATGAAAAAGAATATGTTTAAATATAGTATATATTTTATTATTTTATTTACATTGGTTTGTATATGTATAAACACAACAACAAGAAATATTGTTTCAAGTTTATCTAAAATTCACGAACTTAAATTAGAAATCAAAAAAGATACAAAAACAAATTTAGAATATAAAAAAAGAATAGAAAACATGCAAACAAAGCCTTCTTTAATGGAAAAATATGCAAAAAAAGATTTAAATGTTCTTGCGGAAGGAGAAGTCGAATATCAATTTAATGATTACAAAAAAGAGGATGAGGTTAAACAATGAAAAATAAATTGTTTATTTTAATATTATTAACAATATTTATCCCTGCAATTGTGTTTTCTTATTCACCTTTACCGGACAAAAAAATAAAAATTGCAGCCACAACATCAAACTTATCAACACTACTAAATGAAATTTGCAAAGATAAAATTGATGTAATAACTATAGTTCCTACGACAATTTGTCCTGAAAATTACGATATAGATGACAAAACAATAAAAGAAATCAATAAATGTAATATAGTTTTGTATCAATCATTGCAACCATAGGTAAAAAATTTAAAATTTAAACTATCAAATTTAGGCATAGTTTATAGAGAACTTAAAACCGAAGGAAACCTGATGGTTCCATATATAAATTTAAGAGCAGTAAAAGAAATACTTGATTTGGTATCAATATGGGATAAAGGAAACAAAGATTTTTATGAGAAAAACTTTTTGGATTATTCTTTCAGATTAAATTTCGTATCCGATGAAATAATAAAAAGTAACAATAACAAATTTAATAAAAAAATCGTGTGTAATAATAAAATTAAATCTTTTATGGAATGGTTAGGCTTTGAAATTGTATCTACTTACGGAAAATCAAGCAACTTATCCTCTGCAGAAATGTTGATGCTTACAAAAAAGATAAAAAAAGAAAATGTTAAATATGTTGTTGATAATTTACAAGCCGGCACAGATATAGGAAGAACTTTATCTAATGATTTGAAATTAAAACATATAACCATAAGTAATTTTGCTCTTGGAAACTCATACATAAATAC
>JAFXOB010000209.1 GCA_017529005.1 Elusimicrobiota bacterium | reverse complement strand
TATAGATTCTATATTCGGAGAAAATTTCTTGGATAATTTGTTGGATATATTAATGAGTTATCAAAGAGAAGACGGGTTATTTAATTTTACAAGTAATCCTTATGGTGTTGTTAGTGGTGAGTTTACAATGCAAGCATATGCTACATTGGTTGCGGCGGGAAGAACTTCGGAAGCTAATGAAGTTTTACAGGCAGCAATAGATTCCGGTTTAATTGTAAAAGATAATCAAGGAATATATGTAAAATATACAACAGATCAATATAACGGTTTAAACAGAGAATATACCGAAATTCCGGTTTATAGTGATGTATCTTTGGCTGCAACTTCATGGCTTAACTTTGCATTACAACAAAATGGAACGGGAAATATATTTGATATGTTTGTAGGTTCGACGGAAGAATATAAAGTAATTCAATTAAATGTAAGAAATGCTAACTCAATGTCCGAAGTTTCAAAATTATCAGCTAAAATAGCAACTTTATATAAAGAGGGAAAAATAACAAAACAACAAAGAGATGCTTTATATACTATTGTTAAACAAAAAGTATTTGAATTGGATATGAAAGACGGTAGTCCTGTTAGACAAAGTATTTTTGCAAATTCAGTAGAAACCAAGGCGGGAATGATATTGGTAGGTTATAGAAATATTAATGTTGAAACCGGAGAAATAGAAAAAGATTCTGCATATAAAGGAAGAATAGAAAATGTTATAGAACAAGGTTTTAATGTTGCTGAGTTTTTAGCAACAGATGAAGCAAATGTGGCAAGAATTCAAGAAATATTAAATATGGATATTTCTGATGATGAAAAATATCAAATGTTATTAGATGAAAATCTTACAACAAGAGTTTTAATTAATCAATTAAAATCAAAAATTAGTAATTTGAATACTACTCTTGGAACAGATATCTTTAATTTAGGGAAAATACAAGAAGTAATTTATGTTAAACAAGGTGCTCATGAATGGTATAATTCTGAAGTGATGAATGCTGTTTTACAACAATTAAATACTTTTGTCGGAATAGACGGCTTCTTTACCGGAGATTTTATACTTTCCACATTTAAGAATACACTTACGGCAAAGCCGGATCAATCAGATACTTTACAGACATTATCTGTAAGATATGCACAAAAAATATTAGGTTCTGATACATTGATAAAAAATATATTGGCAAGAGAAGATATTACATCTGCACAAAAAGCACAGGCAATAGCTAGAATAATATCCAGAGCGGATTCTAATGATTCAATAAAGAGTTTGTTAAGAACAATATTTAAGAGTGATTTAAGTATTGAAGATAAATTTTTAATATTGGAAGCTGCTTTTGATGCAAGAATTGCTCTTCCTAAAAATAGCAATACGGATATTAATTATATAATCAGTGATATCGAACAAATGTTAAAAGAAGGTATGTTCTTGGATGAATCTTTAACTCCTGCACAACAACAAATATTATTGAACCTTTTGGAAAAAGCATATTCCAGAAGAATGATTGTAGCACAATCTAAGAACAGAATATTATATTTTGATGATAAGAAATATTTTATAGATGTTATAACAGATAATAAATATTTAACACAAACACAAAAGAATACTTTAATAGAACAATATTATGAAAGATATATAGATCTTTCATATAATGCAAACAGTGATATAAATACAAATTTGAAGACATATGAAAAAATATTGGAAGAAATTAATTCCAATTCCTCATTAACGACAAAACAAAAAGAAATTTTACTTGGTTTAATACAAAACAAAATAGCTGCCGTTATTTCTTCTTTGATAGGTAATGGAAGGAATATAAATACCGTAAAAGCTTATTGTCCATCTATTTATGATGCTTATAAGAAAGGTCTTATAACTTTAGATCAGGCAGATGCATTATTTGAGCAAGCACAAGAAAAAGTTTTTGAATTGGATTGGAATTATATACCTAATAATGTACTTACAAATTATAACGGCAAATTTGTTAGATTTGTTATGTTAAAAGCAGGAAAAACTGCTTATAGAACGATAGATGATAAGGGTGTTATGCAAAGTGGTGATGCTTATGGTAATTTCTTAAAACAAGTAATGTCTGAACAAGGTCTTACTAAAGATGTAATGAATGCAGAGTTAAGACAAAGTGCAATTACTGTATTTAAAAATTTCTTTGGTTTTGAACCTACGGAAGAGCAGATAACAATGATGTTAAAAACAGATATATTAATTACCGATGATATGAATAATATAGATGAAACTTGGGGACAAAGAGCTTTTGATTCATTATTCTATACGGAAAATAATGTAAAGAAAATGATTGCTTTTATACAAGATTCAGATATGACAGAAACTGAAAAAGAAGAAATGATTAGTAAGATAGGAGAACATTATTATGGAGTTTTCATTTATAGATTAAATAATGTTATTTCTTCCAATGGTGAACTTAACGAGTTGAAATCTCAGGTAAATAATTCAAAAATTCTTACTGATGTTCAAAAAGCGGATTTGGGAGTGTTGATTACATTCTTAAGCACACCGATGCCTACATTGATAAAAAATATCCCGGGAGTTATCGGTACACCAAAGTTAATTTCGGAATCAAGATTAAATTATCAAGTTACTATACAAGTAAAAAGAGCAGAT
>JAFXOB010000208.1 GCA_017529005.1 Elusimicrobiota bacterium | reverse complement strand
GGAAATTTAGAGTTAGTAAAATATTTAGTGGAACATGGAGCTGATGTTAATGTTAAGGATAAACTATTTGGAGAAACAATATTGTTTGCTGCTTGTGGAAGTGGAAATTTAGAGTTAGTAAAATATTTAATAGAAGAAAAGAATTTGGATATTAATGATATAGACAAATTTGGAAGAACAATATTGTTTGAAGCTTGTAGAAGTGGAAATTTAGAGTTAGTAAAATATTTAATAGAAGGAAAAATTTTGGATGTTAATGTTAAAAACAAATATGGAAGAACAATATTGTTTGCTGCTTGTAGAAGTGGAAATTTAGAGTTAGTAAAATATTTAATAGAAGAAAAGAATTTGGATATTAATGTTAAAAATAAGTTGGAAAAAACGATATTGTTTGCTGCTTGTTTCAGTAGAAATTTAGCGTTAGTAAAATATTTAATAGAACATGGAGCAGATGTTAATGTAAAGACCAAATTTGGAAAAACAATATTATTTGATGCTTGTTTTAGAAGAATGTCAGAGTTAGTAAAATATTTAATAGAACATGGAGCTGATGTTAATGCCAAAGATTTGTCTGACGAGGCAGCTTTGTCTTTTGCAAAAGAACACGGCAATAAAGAAATAATTGATTATCTGATAAGTGCCGGTGCAAAGGAATAAAAATTTATCCCAACAGACTATCGAGTCTTACTTGTAAGTTTTTCAGAAAATTTTCATTAGGCTTTTTGTAAGGTTCGTTATTTAAAAATTGAATTAATTTATCTATAAGTTGTTTAATATCCTGTTTTTCGTTACAGAAATCAAATTTTCTTTTCCATAACCTTTGGTTATGTGCACATAAGTTTCTTACAAGAGATAAATCTCTTAACCATATACCAAAAGTTGCAGGATTCATTTTATAGTTTCTGCAAATGCTTGCTTGTAAAAAAGGGTTTAAACTTGTATATAAAGAGTATACCTCGCCTAACGATAAATATTTTATCATTGACCAAAACGGAAGGTATGGAAACTCTTTATATTTTTGGTAATAAACAATATGTTCTTCCGTAGAGTTGATTATATTTTTCTTTATGGATTTTTCTATTATCTCTTTAACTTTGTTTATACAATGTTCTTCAAAATAGCTTTCCGGATTATTTTTATAAAAAAAAGGATCTTTTTTAGTAAGAAGTTCCGCAGATATTGTTTTCAGGTGAGTTTCAATAACATCTATTATTGAAAACATGGCATTTCTAAGTTCCCTGTCTTTATAAAAAATATCAACAAGTTCATCAAAACTCATTTCTTTTTTTGCATATTTTGCATATTCCAAAACAAAAGAAAAAGATTCTACTTTTAAAAATTGCCTTGCAAAGTCCATATCTGTATTATCAAAATTTACATTGTAGTTTTTTAATTGTTCGATTTTTGCTTCTTCATTCAACACAACTTTGTCGTAAGGTTTTGTTTCCATTTTTATATCCTTATACTTTTATTTTGTGTTCCATTAATATTTTATCAAAATTGCAGATAAATTTGTCTGTTTTTATATCCGAAAATTTTATCTCTCTGCTGAGATAAAGACCGTTTATTGTTTTTATTCTTGATAAAGCAACATAAAGTTGTCCGTTTTCAAATATTCCGTTACCTAACTCTACAAACAAATTTGAAAAAGTTTGACCTTGACTTTTATGTATTGTCATTGCCCAAGCCAACATTAAAGGAAACTGTTGGTATTGTGCAATAACAACACTTTCAAGTTTTCTTTTTTCTTTATTATATTTATAGCCTATTTTTTCCCAAACGGCTTTTTCAACATAAACAACTTTATTGTTTTGCAGTTGTATTTCTATTTTATCGTCAAACAAGTTTGTAACAATACCTATTGAACCGTTAACATATTTTTTGTTGACATCATTTACCAATATCATCACTTTTGCACCTGTTTTTAATATTAAGTTTATCGGTGCTTGAAAATAGTTTTCAATATTTTCTTTTCTGTCGGAGTCTTCCATTTTATCAATGTCTTTAGGTTTTAACATTAAAGTATATTCCGGTTGCTCTTCTTCCTGTTCTAAAGAAAATTTGTCGGGATCAAGATTTTTTAACAATTTAACTTTTGTTAATACTTCGTATGTTGCTTTATATGTTTTTGAAGGATTTTGTATTTCTGCAAGCTTTTCTTCGTTTATCCTTTTTGCTATGGATTTTTGAGGAGTAACGATAGTATATAAAGAATTTAATTCTGTTCTGTCTTTAACTGCCCGTTTGTTGAGATTATCTAAATCCGTTTGTGTTATATAATCTTTGCCGTGTCTTATT
>JAFXOB010000207.1 GCA_017529005.1 Elusimicrobiota bacterium | reverse complement strand
GATATATTATGTTAAGTTGAATACATATAAAAATATATGATTAACATTAAAGTTGTTTGTTATGTTAATTTAAAATATTTATGATTATAAATATAAATTTAGTTATGTTTGGTTTTTTATTTTAATATTTATACAATAGCATTCACATGGTATTTTCTTGTTTGTATATGGATGATGTTAAATTATTTGTTTTAAAATATATTTGTTAATAGATGATTATTTTAATTTTAAATTATTAATTTTTATTTTTACGAAAACGTATAATGTATATTTTATTATCCGTTATTTATAATGCTAATATTTTGTTAATATTGACAATATAAAGCTATTTTTTATAAAATTTATTCATAATATAAGGGCTTTTTATAATTTTAATTGCAAGGATCTTTTTATGGGAACAAGAAGGCAGTCCAGGGAATGTACTTTACAGATGTTATATGCTTTTGATAATTGTTCTATGGATGAAAAAGCTATTTTTAAATGTTTTGATGAGTTTTTACCAAGAGAAATTCCATATAGAGAATTTTCCGTTGCTATTTTCAGGGGAGTTTGTCAAAATCAGAAAAAAATAGACTCTCTTATTGAAAAATATGCCGATAATTGGGAAATATCAAGAATGACCGTAATTGATAGAAATATAATGAGACTTGCTGCATATGAAATACTTTTCATGCCAAAAACCCCCATCAGTGTAATAATTGATGAGGCAGTTGAAATTTCAAAAGCGTATTCGAACAAAGATTCAAGTAAATTTGTTAACGGAATATTAGACAAATTGAAAAATGAAAGAATATCCAAGTAAAGATATATGGAACAAGAATATCCTATTGAAAAACAAATAGAAGATTTAAGAAAACAAATAAGACATCATGATTACTTATATTATTGTTTAGATAATCCGGAAATATCGGATTTTGAATATGATAAACTTTTTAAACAACTTCAAAAATTAGAAAAAGATAATCCTTTATTTATAACTCCGGATTCCCCGACACAAAGAGTTTCCGGTTCTGTTGTTTCCTCTTCTTTTAAGCAAGTAAAACATAGTACTCCAATGCTATCTTTAGATAATTCTTATTCAATAGAAGATGTTTTGGCTTGGAATGATCGTGTAAAAAAGAATTTAAACAATACAAATGATTGTGTAGAGTTTATTGTTGAACCTAAAATTGATGGTTTAAGTGCCAGTCTTACATATATAAATAGTTCTTTTGTGTCCGGAGCAACAAGAGGTGACGGTGAGTATGGTGAAGATATTACGGAAAATCTAAGGACTATAAAGAATATTCCCCTTAAATTACTTAATAATGAAAGTTTATTATGTGAAATAAGAGGCGAAGTTTATATCAATAAAAAAGATTTTCAACAATTAAATGATAGTTTGTTAGATAATGGAGTTACTAAATTTGCAAATCCAAGAAATGCAGCAGCCGGTTCTTTAAGACAAAAGAATCCTAAAATAACAGCAGAAAGAAAACTAAGTTTTTTTGTTCATTCTTTCGGACAAGTTCAAGGTATAGAATTAAATAAACATTCTGATTTTTTAAATTTTTGTTCAAAAATAGGTTTTCCTATACAAAAAGATATAAAAGTATGTAAAAATATTAAAGAAGTTACCGATTTTTTAATGTATTTGCAAGAAAACAGAGATAATTTGCCTTATGAAATTGATGGAGCTGTTGTAAAAGTAAATGATTATAAACAGCAGAAAATTATAGGTTTTACTAATAAAAGTCCTAAATGGGCAATTGCTTATAAATTTCCGGCAAGACAAGCGACAACAAAATTGCTGTCAATAGAATTACAAGTTGGAAGAACAGGTGTTATTACGCCTAAAGCTACTTTATCCCCTGTTCAATTATCCGGAGTTACAATTTCAAATGCAACATTACACAATTTTGATGAAATAGAAAGGTTGAATGTTAATATAGGTGATGATGTTGTTATTGAAAGAGCCGGAGAAGTAATACCAAAGATTATAAAGGTTGCAACCAAAAATAGTGAAGGATATTTCCTTCCCCCGCTTTATTGTCCGTCCTGTAAAAGTCATATTGTTAAAGAAGAAGATGATGTTTATTATAATTGTGTGAATCCGTCTTGCCCTGCACAATTTAGAAGAAGTTTAATTCATTTTATATCAAGAGATGCAATGAATATTGATGGTTTTGGAGAGGTTGTTGTTGACCAATTATTAAAATTAAACAAACTTCATACTTTTGCCGATATTTATAAACTTACTTTTGATGATTTAATGCTTTTAGATTTATTTAAAGAAAAAAAAGCTAACAATTTAATACAGGCAATAATAGATAGCAAAAAGCAGCCGTTAAGTAAACTTATTTTTGCATTGGGAATAAGACATATAGGAGATAAATCCGCACAAATATTGGCAAATGTATTTCAAAATATAGATAAATTAATTTCTGCAACCAAAGAAGAACTCTTATCCATAAATGAAATAGGTCCGATTTTAGTTCAATCAATTTTAGATTTTTTTGCAAATGAACAAACTTTAAAAATGATAGAAGAATTAAAATCATTAGGCGTAAATACAATGGAACCTGAAAAAGATACTTCTTTTTCCCCTCTTTCAAATAAGACTTTTGTTTTAACCGGTGAACTTTCTACTCTTACAAGAAAAGATGCGGAAAATATAATATCTTCTCTAGGAGGAAAATATTCTTCTTCAGTAAGTAAAAAAACCGATTATGTTGTTGTAGGTGAAAATCCCGGAAGCAAATATCAAAAAGCGGTTAAATTAGGTGTGAAAATATTGAATGAAAAAGAATTTAAGGAATTAATAAATGCAAAATAAAAAAATAAATGTAATATTTGAAAATAACGATGTTATTGTTATAGATAAAGCCCCT
>JAFXOB010000206.1 GCA_017529005.1 Elusimicrobiota bacterium | reverse complement strand
TTTTTATAATATCGTCTATTGTTTTATATAAATAATCTTTTATTTTATCATCAACATTTTCTTCTTTTTTATCATATTCGAGGTATGATATACCGACATAACCTAAATTCTTTTTATCATCTGATACCTGTTGAAAAGAACTTTCAAATACGTTTGCAAGTTGTTTACAATATTTATCCGCACCTTCTATATTTTTAGCTGATACAATATATTTTAACAACCGTTCAATATTTTCTTTACTGAAAATCGCATTATTAAAATCAACTATTGCCTGACAACTTCTGTAATTTATATGAAGTTTCTCTTCTTTCGGATTATAAATTTTAAATTCTTTTAAAGGTAAATCGAATATTTGAAAATCGCCGCCTCTAAAACCGTAAATTGCTTGTTTTTTATCACCGACATAAAAGAAAGTTCCGTCCTGTGATAAATTTTCCGCAACTATAAGTTTTAAAGTTTCCCATTGTATTTTATTGGTATCTTGAAATTCATCTATTAAAAAATCTTTAAAAGCCGATGATAATCTGCAATATATTTCCGGAACAAATGTATCCTGTGCAAAAATATTTAAAGCTTTTCTGTTTATATCCTGTAAGAACAAAACGGAATCTTTTCTTGTTCTGTTATCAAATTCATCTATTATATATTTAAAAATTTTAATATAGTTGTCATAAAAATGATTACTCTTAAATTCAACAGCTTTCTTTAAAATTTCTTTTGCTTCTTCAAATAACTCATCCAATTGCGGATTTTTTTCAGAGTTGGCATTGTAAGGTAATTCTTCTTTTTTAAAATATGCGGAATTTATTTGTATAAAATTTTTCGGATTATTTTTAATTTTGTCTACAGCTTTTTTAAAATTACTGTGAAGACCGGCAAATTCTTTTATTTTTGTCATAGAACAACAAATTTTATAAATTTCATTTGCAAATAAAGACATTTGTTCTTTATAATCAACATTTGTATCGTTAATTATGAAGTCTTTCGATACTTCTTTTTTATAAAATTCTTTAAATTTGGCTGAAATATACTCTTTTAAATTCCAATTGTTTCCGCCGTCTATTAAAAATTGTTCAAAAAAAGCATTTAATACATCCTCTATATCTCTGTCAACAAGCACTTTGTTTAAAAAAGAATCCACGGAATATTCTATATAATCATCATATGTTTCCAGGATTTTGTAATTGGGCGAAAATCCAAGTTTTAATGCACAAGCTTTTATTATAAGATTTATGAAACTGTCTATTGTTTTTACATTGAAACTGTCATAATTTGAAATCAATGTATTTATCGCTGTTAAGGCATTTTTTTGTATTTGATTTTTTTGCAGATTTACGGAATCGGACAAACCTTTAACATTTATACCCAAAGCAAGTTTTTTCAGATTTTCGATTATTCGTTCTTTCATCTCAACCGTTGCTTTATTTGCAAATGTTAAAGCTAATATATTTTGCAGTCTTACAGTTTCACCTTTATCACCGTTAAAGTTTAATAACAGTTGAATGTATCTTTTTGTTAAATTATGAGTTTTTCCGGAACCTGCAGAAGCTTCAAGTGCTACAAATTTTGATATTTTATTCATTGTTTTACTTTAATTAAAAACCTTCTCTTTCCATTTCTCTTTTTATGTCTCTTTTCTTTAAATCTTCTCTTTTATCATAAGTGGTTTTACCTTTAGCCAAACCTATCAATGTTTTTATTTTTCCGTATTTTGAAACATAAATTTCCAATGGAACAACCGTTAAACCTTTTTCTTTTGATTTTGAAAAGATTTTAACAATTTCCTGTTTATGTAAAAGAAGTTTTCTTAATCTTTTAGATTGATAATCCTGAATATGTGTAGATATTTGTGTATATGGAGCAATATAAACATTTTCCAAAAAAGCTTCACCGTTATTAATTCTTACCAAAGAATCCACCAAACTTGCATTATGTAATCTTAACGATTTCACTTCATAACCTGACAAAACAATTCCGGCTTCATATTCTTCCAAAATATGATAATTATGATATGCTTTTTTATTTGTAACCAAAACTTTTTTTTCAAATTTTTTATCAGACATAATATCTCTCTGTAATATTTGTTTATTATTCTATCAAAAATACGACAAAAAAAACAGATAATAACACAATAAAATGTGTTGACAAAAAAGGTTAAATCTTTTAAAATCTTTAAGTTAAGTTATTAACAAAAATGCGCCCATAGCTCAATTGGATAGAGCGTTTGACTACGAATCAAAAGGCTAGAGGTTCAACTCCTCTTGGGCGCGGACTTAATATTATAGTACATATGTAATATAAAAAGGAGTATATCTATGAAAGAAAAAGTTGAAGCTGTTTTGAATCAGGTAAGACCTTCTCTTATGGCAGACGGCGGAAATGTTGAATTGGTGGAAGTTACACCGGACAACATCGTAAAAGTAAGATTGCAGGGACATTGCGGAAGTTGCCCGATGGCAATGATGACATTGGAAATGGGAATAAAAAAAGCTATTCAAGAAGCTATTCCCGAAATAAAAGATGTTGTTGCAGTATAATAAATGAAAATCGGTATTTTATCTGATACACATAACAATATAGATAAAATATGTAAAGCAGTAGAATTTTTTAATCTCCGGCAGGTAGAGTTTGTTTTGCATGCCGGAGATTTTTCTTTTCCGGAATCGGCAAAACACTTCTCTAAATTAAAAATGCCTTTTTTAGCTGTTTTCGGAAACAATGATTTTGATTATTACGGTTTATCAAAAACAATTGAAAAATTCGGTAACATTTATGAACCGCCTTACGATTTTGTGTTGGATGATAAAAATTTTTTATTAACACATCATCTTTTTACACCTGCAAAAAAATTTGATTATATAATTTACGGACATACTCACAGACCATCTATTGTGAAAACATCCAACGGATTATTGATAAATCCGGGAGAAGTAACGGGAAGAAGATACGGAAGAAGTACTGTTGCAATTCTCGACACAACAACAAACCATGCAGAAATTTTTGATTTGGATTTAGAGTAAATTTAACATTTTTTTTGCAATAAAAAGCTTATTACCTTACCCGTTTTTTTGAAATTTTTTATTACAAAACCGCAATTTATAAGTTCATCGTAAACAACTTTAAACGGCAAATTTTTCATTATAAAACAGTTATCTTCATAAACAATATCATCACTTAAAGGGCCATCATATTTTTTTGAAAAAAAGTTATAAATTTTTCTTTTTAAAGCAACGAAAACATTATTTTTTTCGTTTATATAAGATAACAGAATTGTTCCGTCTTTTTTTATAAATGTTTTTAATGTATCATAAATGACTTGCCTTTTTTGCTTATTTTCAACTATATTTATAACTCTTGAACATATAATAACATCAAAATCATTTTTATCTTTAGTGTCCAAATTTTTATATTCTATGTTAATACCTTTTCTTATAAAATTAAAACTTTCTTCACAATATCCGCCACCAAACGAGAAATCACATATTTTTTTATCTTTTTGTATAAAAGGATTTAACAACTCCGTATCATTTTTTACTATTGTTTGCCAATCTTTGGTTTGTGTTAATATTACCTGCCTTAACATTAATAAATCATCATCATAAACCAAACTTGTTTCTTTTCTAAAACACATTACAAAAAACTTATTTATATTAATAAAAACAAGTTTAAAAAAATTTTTGATACAAAATAAAAAACAGGCAACCAAACTAATAATTCTGCCTGTTTTTGTATTAAGATTTATTGTTCTGTTTTCTTTTATTATTTTATCTACAACACCTATAAAATGTTCTTGAAAAACAAGTTCTTTATCCGTATATAAGGAATTGTCACCTTTCGTTCTGTAACAAACATCTTCTTTATGTTTTTTTTCTATAATTCTATGAACAACAGGAATATCTTTTTTCCCGGGTATATTATTTTTAAAAGCAATTATTTGATATTTTTTTAAAGAGCCAAAATCTTTTTTTACACATACAATTTTATCACCTTTTTTTATTAAAGGTTTCATACTATCACTTATAACAGTATAAGTATTGATATCTTCCTGTTGTAAAAGTTTTTTAGCTATTTCAATATATTTTTGTTCTTTATCGTTCATTACTTTATTACATTAGAAGAAGGATCCACCGGCATAATAAAATATGCAATTATATATAAAAGAGTTATCGGGAAAAAGCCGGTAAAAATAAAAATTAATACCATTATTATTCTTACTACGGTTTTATCCCAACCCAAATATTGTGCTATACCGGAACATATTCCGCAAATAATTTTATCATTAGGTAACCTTGTTAATTGTTTAGCCATTGCTCTTTTCTCCTTCTACTTTTTGTTGTCTGCTTCTCTTATTTGAACTCTTCTTATTTTACCGCTTATAGTTTTAGGTAATTCATCTACAAATTCAACAATTCTCGGATACTTGTAAGGTGCAGTAACTTTTTTTACATGGTTTTGCAATTCTTTTTTTAAATCATCGCTTGCTTTAAAACCTTTTGCTAAGACAACAGTTGCTTTAACAATTTGTCCTCTGTCCGGATCCGGAACCGCCGTTATTGCACATTCCAAAACTGCAGGATGTTCCAACAATGCACTTTCCACTTCAAAAGGTCCGATTCTGTATCCCGAACTTTTTATAACATCATCAACTCTGCCAACAAACCAAATGTACCCGTCTTCATCTCTGTATGCTGTATCTCCGGTAAAATATAAACCGTCATGCAAAACTTGTTTTGTAAGCTCGGGATCTTTATAGTAACCGTTAAATAATCCCGCAGGTTTTTCACCGTGAAGGCGAACAACAATTTGTCCGACTTCACCGAATTCACAGGATTTATAATCATCATCAACTAGATCTATATCATAGTACGGCGCGGGTTTTCCTATTGATCCCGGTTTTGGTGTCATCATAGGAAAATTTCCTATAATTGAAACAAGTTCAGTTTGTCCGTAAGATTCCATAAGTCTTACACCGGTAATTTTTTTCCAATTGTTATACATTTCCGCATCTAACGGCTCACCCGCTATAGTACAATACTTCAAATTTGATAAATCATAACTCGGTAAATCTTCTTTTATTAAATATCTGTATATTGTCGGAGGCGCGCAGAAAGATGTAACTTTATGTTTAGAAATTTGTTCTAATATATCTTTCGGTGTAAACTTATCAAAATCATAAACAAAAACCGTTGTTCCTGTTATCCATTGGGCATAAATTTTTCCCCATGCAGCTTTTGCCCAACCTGTATCAGCAACGGTTATATGAAGTCCGTTTTCCTGAAGATTATGCCATTGACCTACAATTAAAAGCCCTAACGGGTATGTAAAATCATGTGTTACCATTTTAGGCATTCCTGTTGTTCCTGATGTAAAATATAAAAGCATATTATCGTGATTTGTGGTTGCCTGATCACCTTGCGGTCTTTCAAAAACATTTGATTCTTTTTCTATTTCTTCGGTAAAATTGTACCAACCGTCCGCACCTTTGGAATTAACACAAACTTTATATTTCAATGTAGGCGTCTTTGCTTGAGATTTATTTACAACATCAACAAGTCCGTGTGCATCAACAACAACTGCCATTTTTACATCTGCGGCATTGCACCTGTAAACAATATCTTTTTCTGTTAATAAATGTGTGGCGGGTATTCCGATAGCTCCTATTTTGTGAAGAGCTACGACAGAAAACCAAAACTCAAATCTTCTTTTAAGAATAAGAAGAACGGTATCACCTTTTTTTATACCTATTCTTTTAAAAAAGTTTGCAGTTTTGTTTGTATATTTTCTTATATCATCAAAAGTAAAAGTCTTTTCCAAACCTTTATCGTCGCACCAGACAAGAGCTTTTTTATTCGGTTCTTGTTTTGCCCACTCATCCACAATATCAAAGCCAAAATTAAAATTTTCAGGAACGGTTATTTTAAAATTTTTTACAAAATCTTCATATTTATCAAAATGCTTCATTGTTATATATTTTTCTAACATTTTTTTCTCCATACTAATTCAATATTGTAGCTAAAAACTTGAGTTGTTTATCCCCTAACGCCATCATTGCATGCTCTGTTCCGGAATCAAAATAAATACTGTCGCCCGGATTTAAAATAACTTCCTGATTTTTATAAAAGAATTTCATTTGCCCTTCAAGAATATAGTTGAATTCATGACCTTCATGAGCATATTTATGAATATCATTTTTTTCTTCTTTTTCAGGATCAACGGTTACCATAAAAAATTCTGCTTTTTTATTTATAAAGTTATATGCCAAATCCTGATATTTATATTCTTTTCTTCTGTCTATAGAAAGACCTTTATCTTTTCTTACAACACTGAATTTTTTAAGTTTAGGTTCTTCACCGGTTAAAAGAACCGTTAATTCAATATTAAACTTTCCCGCCATAGCATACAAAAAGCTTACCGGAATATCGCATTCTCCGCTTTCATATTCAATATATTTTTCTACATCTACATTAAGTTCTTTTGCCATTGATTCAATAGACATATCGGAAATTTCTCTTAATTCCTTAATTCGTTTTGCAATCAATTTAATATTTTCTAACATAAAACTACCTCCCTACAATATAAACTACATATTTGTAGATTTTATAAATTTAATTATACAAAAGCAATTTAAAATTACTCTAATGTTCTAAAAATTTTAATCTTTTTATGAAGTTTGGAAGAAATTAACAATGTTTGATTATATTTATGGAAATAATGATGTAATAAAATTGCCGATATTAAACATGCAAAAAAATCCGCGAAAGTTGTTGCTAAAAATACACCGTCAAGGCCGAAAAATAAAGGTAAAATTAAAACAAAAGGTATCAACAATAAAACTTGTCTTGTTAAACTTAATATCGTAGCTTGAACAGGTTTATTTATTGCCTGAAAATATGTACTTCCGAAAATATGTAACGATATAATAGGCAACATAAAATTGACAAATCTCAAACCCCTTGCCGCCATATTAATCAAATCGGTATTTGTCGAGTTAAAAAGTTTTACAACCGGTACTGCAAATATTTCCGTTATCAAAAAACCAATTATTAAAATAAGACTGCTCCATCTTATTGCCATTTTTGTAGTTTGTATTGCATTGGAAAAATGTTTTGCTCCGTAATTATAACCTATTAAAGGTTGTGTACCTTGAGATATTCCCAAAATAGTAAAAATTATCATTGAATTTACAGACATTACTATACCTATGGCGGCAAGAGCAATATCTCCGCCGTAATGAACTAACGATCTGTTCAGAATAAAATTTAATAAACTTGAAGATATCTGAAAAACAAATTGGGAAACACCTATAGCACTCATAGCTAATATGATGTCTGTTTTCAGAACAAAATTTTTTATTCTGACTTTGTAAGGACTTTTCTTACTTAAAAAGAAATACAGTATCCAACCCGCACTGAAAACTTGACCGAAAACACTTGCCCATGCAACACCTTTCATTCCCCAATGAAAATAATAAACAAATAATATACCGACAAGAATATTAACCAAATTACCTACTATTTGAGTTACAAGTGCAGTTTTAGGGTATCCGCTTGACCTTATAAAATGGTTCATACCTGCACCTATTCCCCAAATTGTAAAACCTATCATGGCAATATCCATATATTCTTTTGCATAAGGTAAAACATCTGCACTTGCACCTACAAGAACAAGAGCTTTTTCCAAGAATATATAAAGAAACACCGATACTCCCACAGATACCAATATAAGCATAACAAGAGTGTTTCCCATAATATTTTCAGCTTTATCAATATCTTTTTTACCTAAATAAATAGAGAACAGCGCATTTCCGCCTACACCCATAAATGCACTAAAAGCCATATACAAAATAACTAAAGGAAAGGTAACCGTTATTCCCGCAATACCCAGATGACCTATATCGTTTCCTATAAGTAATCTTGCAATAATGTTATACAATGCACCGGCTATCATACCCGCAACGGCAGGTGCCGAGAATTTAAATAATAATCTTGATAAACTCGTAGATAAAAACGGGTTCTTATGTTTTGTTTTCATATTTATCTTTTTCTCAATCTCATATTTTTTAAGACAGATTTTACAAATTATAAAAAGTTTTTTCTATGACAAAATGTTATTGTAAAAGATTTATACCTTTAACCGCAATTTTTGTATTATTAAAACCTTTTTGTTTATATAAAGCCAATGCTTTATTTAATATATCTTTTTCTCCGTGAACCAAATATATTTTTGTTGAAGAATCCTGATTCGATAACCATTTCATTAACTCTTCTATATCAGGATGATCGGAAAAAATATCGAATATATTAATTTTAGCTGCAACTTTTACAGATTTTTTTCCCACTCTTATATATTTAGCACCTTTTTTCAATTTACCGGCAGGAGTTTGAGGCCCCGCATAACTGACTAAACAAACTTCGACATTTTCCAACGGTAAAAGTCTGCTTAATAATCCGTAAGAAACTCCTTGATCCATCATACCGCTTGCCGAAATTATTATTGAATGCACAGGAAATTCTTTCGGCATTTTTGTTATATAATGTTCGGGTAAAAAAGAGCCTGTTTGATAAACTTCATCTTTGAACCATCTGTCTCTTGACGGATGCCGAACTTCATTTTCATATCTGTCGGTAATTCCGTTGGATGACGGAGACAAACTGTATACAGGAACATCATAAGGTATCAAACCGTTAATTTGGGCCTGTTTTATTTCAAACAAAACTTTTTGTGTTCTATGTAAAGACAAAGCCGGTATCCAAACAATCTTATTTTCTTTTAAAGCTTCGGATATTAACAATTGAAATTTCTCATAGTCTGCATTGCTTACACCTTTTTTCACTCCGCCGTAAGTTGTTTCCGCAAATACATAATCCACTTTGGGAATAATATCTTTATCCGGAGTTATTTTTGAATAACCGCTGCCTAAATCACCTGAAAAAGCAACGGTTTTTATTTTATTTTCATCATACACATAAAAAATAACACTTGAAGAACCTGAAATATGACCTGCATTATATAAACTGAAATTTATTTTATCCGTTATATCTATATTATCTTTATAATCAACGGATATGAATTGACTTTGAAGTTTTTCCAAATCTTTATTTAAACAATTTTTACAAACTTTAAAATTAATTCCATACTTATTTTTTAGTTGTGTAACGGAAACAGGCGACTTACTTTCTTCTATATTTTTGACAACATTTTTACAAGCACTGTGCCAATGAAGAGTTAAAGGTTCTTTACTTTCACGAAATTGTATTTTTTCCTTTTTAGTTTCAGACCAAAAATATTTTTTCTTAACATCCTGATAATTCCAACCGTCATCATACATTTCAAAAATTATTTTTTTAGTTGCATCGGTACAATAAATATTTCCGGCAAAGCCTTCACTTATAAGCTGCAATATTCTGCCTGAATGATCATTATGAGCATGGGTAAGCACCATGGCATCGGCATTTACCAACTTTTTATCTATTACGGAATTATCACCTTCATCATAAAATGTTCCGCAATCTATAATAACAGAATTGTCGCCTGCTTTTAATAATGCACAACTTCCCGATACCTGCCCCGCACCGCCAAAATATTCAACCGATATTTGTGCATATACCGAATTATATATAATCAGAAAAAATAATATACAAAAAAATTTACAAACCGCGTTTTTTATCATATTGCCACCAAGTAAATATCAAAAATTTTAAAAACAAAATAAACATCAAAGATTTTTTTATTCCCCATACGGGAATGATAAAAGCTCCGCCCAAGTAACAGGCCAAAGCACCGCCAAATGCGTCGGCAAAAAATAAAATTATATTATTTTTACCTTCTTTCATTATACCAAAGATTTTTATTAATTGTGCGAACTCAAGACCTGTAACTCCTCCGACACCGAAAGACAAAACAGACAAGCTGTATATATTCAATAACTTATATTTTATAACAACAATAAAACTTAATATCCACAAAAGATACAAAATTTCACTGCTGAAAAAAGTTTTGTTCAGTGCCATATATTGCTGATAATATTTAGAATATAAAGAACCTATTACAAGACCCGACATAAAAATTGCCGTTAACAAGCCAAACCATTGATAAATTTGTCCTACATATATTTGAAAACCCCAAAAGCATACGAATTGTAACCACATTGCACTTGCACCTGAAACCAATGCCGTAACGGAATATTTGAATTTCTTTAAAAAGAACAATATTACGGCTATAAAAACAACAAAGTAAGAATAGTTCATGGATATCCTTAAAAATTTCATTAAAAAAGGTGAAAATTTCGATTGCCAATACATAATTGATAATAACATTGCTTTTTGGTTTAAATCCCTGTTTATTATTTTTTTGTTACTGTATTTTCTTATTTGAAAATTCAACCATTTTGTTTTTTGAGTATCCATTCTTTCATCAACATAATATTTCGATAAAACAAATGTTTCATCTTCAACCCGTTTTAATCTTTTCTTTATGTGTAATCTAAACGGCATTTTTGATTTTGATGCAACAAAAATATTTGTTTTACCGGGAATTATTTGAATATACGGAAAAGTTTTTCGTAATGCAGCATAAACGGAAGCATTTAATTCAAACATCAATGCAGGAGAATAAACCATAGAACCCGGCAAACTTAAAGCTAAAAAGCCGTCTTCGGTTAATTTATTACTTAAAATCTTAAAAAAATCATAAGTATAAAATTTATTTATTGATGTGTTTAAAGGTATATCCAAACCTATAAGAATAACATCGTATTTTTGTTGATTGTTTTGTAAAAATTTTCTTGCATCTTCACCGCATATATTTATTCTTTTATCTTCAAATATTTTGTTCAATTTGTTTATATTGTTTCTCAATATATGTATCATATTTAAATCTTGTTCGATAAAATCTATTTTTTCCAAATCATATTTGATAATCGAAGATAAATATTTTATTCCGCCTATAAGTAACAAATTTTTCGGATTTGTATGGTGAAGGATAGGTAAGTGCGCAAAATCTTCTTCATCAAATATATCGGGACTCGGCAATGCAAATTCGCAACTACCGTTTTTGTAAAAGAAATATTCGCCGTTTTTTTCCGTCAACACATTTTGAATATTTTTATAATAAGAAACATCAATAATATTATCTTTTGAATTAACATTAAAAAACACATATTTTTCAATATCAAAACTATGATATTTGAACAAATAAAAAGAGAACCCGCACAATAACAACAAATAAAAAATTTTTACAATTCTGCTTTCGCAAAGATATATAAGATTACAGAAAATAAGCATTACAGTGATAAGCAGTAAAGTTGTTGTTAATATCGACGACATATAGAAAGAAAAAATCGTTCCGCCGATAATAAAACCGATTGCTTCGCAAATATATCTTTTAACTTTTTTTTGGTAAAGAACATTTGAAAAACTTTGTTTTAAAAAGTTTAAAATCAAATTCAAAATAAAACTTACGGGAAAAACGGAAACGAAAGAATAACAAAACAAACTTTTTAAAGATATACCTACGGCAATATCCGTAGAAGAGAAAACATTTATATTTCTTATAAATAAAAATGACAACAATATAAATACTATTAATGTAATAAATAAATTTACGGATTTATTAAAAAAATCTCTGAGTTTCTTAAAATATTGAAACAAAAAATTCGCTGTTGCCGCAGAAAGCAACCAATGCCCCAATACTATACCTAAAACAAATTCACTACCGTGAAACAAAGGTATAAATTCTCTTATAAAAAAGATTTGTAAAAATATTGAAATGATTCCGTATATTATAAAAACAATATTTGACATAAAAAAATATTACCATTTTTTATTTTTTTATAAAAGATAAAAAAAACAGGCAGATAACTTCTGCCTGTTTTTATAAATTTTATTTTAATTAAAACTGCATGTAATGAAGAATATCGTGAGCAAGTTCAAGAGCATCTCTTCCCTGCTCGCCTGATACCAAAGGTTTCTTGCCCTCAATTACACAATTTAAAAAGTGTGTTAATTCGTAAGCTAAAGGTTCACCCGTTTGAACTTTCGGTTTAATTACATCTATATCCAGTAAACTTTTTACAACAGATACGTTAGGCTTTTTTTGATATATTTTTAAACTTTTCCCTGCATAATCAACCGAAATATAACTGTCTTTTTGGAATATTCTTATTTTTCTGTATTTATCTATTGTTACTCTGCTGGTTGAAACATCCGCTATACAACCGTTAGCAAATTTTATTCTTACTTTTGCAATATCTTCATGTTCGGACAAAATTTTTGCCCCGACAGCTTCAAAACTTACAACTTTACTTTTTACAAAATTTAAAAGCATATCCAAATCGTGTATCATTAAATCTAAAACTACACCGATATGACTTGTTCTCGGGTCATAAGGCCCCAACCTGTTAACTTCTATAAATTTAGGTTCTTTTACATAAGGATATGCAGCAATAATTGCAGGATTGAATCTTTCAACATGACCTACCTGTAAAACGAGATTTTTATCTCTTGCTATTCTTATAAGTTCTGTTGATTGCTCAACTGTTTCGGTAAACGGTTTTTCAACCAAACAATGCACCCCTGCCTGTAACAACTGTTTTGCTATATCATAATGATAAGGGGTAGGAACAGAAATTACCGCTGCCTGAATTTTACCTATAACATCATTAACATCCGTAAAATTTGCAGTATTACATTTTTTTGCAATTGTTTCTCCTCTCTTGGGATCTGCATCAACAACACCTATAAGCTCTGCATTTTCATGCGTTGATAAAATTCTTGCATGATGTTGTCCCAACGAGCCTACACCTATTACCGCTATTTTTATTTTACTCATTTTTTAAAACCTTTTATTACTTTTATAATTGTATCTATATCTTTTGCAGATAAAGACGGATGAACCGGTAACGATACAACTTCTTTTACTGCTTGTTCTGCAATTGGACATAAACCCTTTTTATATCCCAACTTTTGATATAAAGGTTGTTTATGTATTACTTCGGGATAATGTATTCCGCAGCCTATACCGTTATCCTTTAAATATTTCATAAATTTATTTCTTAAACCTTTTTTAATTCTAACGGTATATTGATGATATACATGAGTATAATCTTTAGGAACATAAGGTGTTTCAAGAAAATCCAAACCTTTTAAACCTTCCGACAATTTCTTAGCATTTGCTATTCTTTGTTTAGTCCATTTTTCTATTTGTTCACATTGTGCTATACCTATTGCCGCACAAATATTTGTAAGTCTGAAATTATAACCTAACATATCATGTCCATAATGTGACATTCTGCCATGGTTGATAATTTTTCTTGAAAGTTTATCTATTTTAGAATTGTTGGTTAAAACCGCACCGCCTTCACCGGTAGTCATATTTTTTGTAGCATAAAAAGAAAAACAACCTGCATCACCTATAGAACCTACGGTCTTATTTTTATATTTTGATAAATGTGCCTGACAAGCATCTTCAATTAAAGTAAATTTATATTTTTTCTTTAGTTTCAATAATTCACCCATATCACAAGGTAACCCGTATAAATGAACACAGATAACAGCCTTAACATTTTTTTCTTTTTTCAATATTTTTTCTACAGATTTAGGATCTATATCAAATGTTTTATAATCAATATCGGCAAATATCGGTTTTGCTCCGCAATAAAGAATAGAGTTTGCAGTAGCAATAAATGTAAACGGTGTTGTAATAACTTTATCACCCTGCTTTATACCGCAAGCAAGAAGCGCAGTATGAAGAGCCGTTGTACCGCTTGAGCAAACAACACCATACTTTGCTCCCGAAAGTTTTGTAAACTTTTGTTCAAACTGCTCAACATATTTTCCGCTTGCTATTATACCTGAATCTATAACTTCATTAATTAACTGTTTTTCTTTTTTACCGAGTATAGGTTTTACTAAAGGAATCATTTTTATTTCCTCTTTTTATTATAAAAATTTATAACTTATATCAATTCTGCCTAAATTAATCTCATATTTATACGTTACACCGTTATAAGATACAGGATTTGTAAAAGAATGAGTTAAAGACAAACCTGCTTTTAAAGAATCCGTAAACTGATATTCTGCACCTATTGTTAAATATTTCATGTTGTACATATCAAGATTTGTTAAATTATAAGTATTTCTGTATTCATCTTTTATTAAGTTAGGATCAGAGTAGAAACCAAGGTGTAATGCCAATTTGTCTGTTGCTCTGTATTCTGTTCCAACTCTATATTGAAAAATATCATGATATCTTATGGAAGTCCAAGATGTTTTGTTTTCGGAAATAGCTGCCGCAAAAGTTAAATCTTCAAATAAATCATATGCAAAACCAAATTCCCATACAAGAGGATAGCATACATTTTCTGCAAATGAAGGATTGGAAGAATCCGGTTCATTCGGAACATTAACATAAGAACCGCTTCTTAAAACAAATGCCGTTGAAAATCTTTCGGTAGGTTTATACATTAAACCGATATTTCCCTGAAATCCGAAAGCACTTCTGTTATAATCAATATCCATTCCATAAAGCGGAACTTTTGCAACCAACTTATCTTGGAATTGAATAGCATCAAAGCCCAAACCTACTGAAAATTTATCTGTAATTTGTTTTGCTAAAGATATATTGTAAACCATATAACTTTGCTGCCCTTCAATTTTAAATCCTTCAGGCAACCCTTCTACTTTTCCGCCGCCTCCGCCAAGAACATAAACACCTGCAGCTATTGTTGTATCATAATAAAATTTTGTAGAAAAACCTATAAAAGGAACAACTGCACTTGTAGAGTATTTATCACTACCGTATGTAGGATCCAACTTATCCGATGTTGCAGGATAATTAATATAAAAAAGCGATGCCATAACTTGGGTATCTTTTTGATAAGCAAGACCGGCAGGGTTATAATAAATTGCAGTCAAATCATCCGCGACAGCAACGAAAGCAGTTCCGTATCCGCCCGCCCTTGCACCGGGTGTAATAAAATGACTTTTTGCATAAGACACAGTTGCAATACCTACAACCAAAATTAATGCTACTAACATTTTAACTTTCATTTTTTCTTTTTCTCCCCCAAATCCTTAACTTTTTTATAATAATTTTTAATTATTATCTTTATTTTCCGACTTCAA
>JAFXOB010000205.1 GCA_017529005.1 Elusimicrobiota bacterium | reverse complement strand
GCTTCTTTTGTCATATAGGCAACAGGAGCTTTATACCCGTCTATTCTATGCCCGGTAAAATTATAATCGGAATAATATCTCATATCATAAACAGCATCATAAATTTTAGAAGAAATCTTTTCAAAACCACTACTATCCGTTGAAACATTATCCGCAAGAATAAAAGGTGTCACTCCTAAACACAAGACTAAACTTAAAATAAATTTTTTCATTTTTATTACCTCAATATATGAAACATTATTGTACAGGATATGCTTTACCATCATGAATTAAATAATTCTTGCCGCCGATATTAACTATTTGATCTCCTGAAGAAGCATTATTGTTTTGAGATGTTGCAGTTTGTTGCGGTACTGCAGCTTGTGTACGTGTTACATTTTGTTGTTGAGCAGGAACAACCGCAGGTGCCGGTGTTGCAATAACAGGAGCAGGAGCTACAGGTGCAGGTTGTTGAATTTGAGAAGCAGCAAGATTATCGGATATAACAAAACATAAATCTTCTTCACCGTCATATACATCGGTTATTGCAACTGCATTTGCATGATCTCTGAATTTAAAAGTAAACGTAATAATATTGTTGTTACTTCTTGAAAATTTTCCGTCTCTACCGAAATATTTTGGAATTTCTCTGTTCATATCATCTTCATAATAGCCATCAAAACCTTCACTGTCTGAAAGTTTTAATACCGGCATTGGTCTCATATCATGATTTTTACCGTTTATTGTAATTGTGCAAGTTACATGTGTTAAAGCATACGACGAATTGTTTATAAGTTTAATTTCTTCATATACTCTTCTGCTGACAAGAGAACTTATTGTTGTTTCATAAACGTAATCACCTGCAGCATTTTGTGTTAATCCTTCTGCAAAAACAACCGAACAAGCCATAAACAAAACTAATGTCATAACAACTGTAAAATTTTTAATAAAATTCATTTTTTTCTCCTGGAAATAAAAATACTATAAAAAATTATAATTGTTTTTTTATTGTGTGTCAAACATATCTAATTGACTAAAATTGCAATATTATTTATCATACTTAAAGGAAATACATTCATAGTCTTTTTTATTTTTCTTACCATAATGATTTTGGTTGGAAATACAAGGAATACTAAATTTTTTTAACCGTTTAATTTGACATTAAAGTTACTTTAAGGTGTAAAATAGTAGTAGTTTATACGGGTATATAATGTTATAGGTTAAAAGGATAAATAGGATAACAAAAAAAGAATAACTTAATAATAAAATAAGCCCGAAACATCGGAGGTGTTTTATGAACAGAAGAGAATTTTTAAAATCAGCTTTTTTCACTACAATAGGTGCTGTAGTATTATCTGCATGTAAAAAAGTTGTGGCAGAAACAAAAAAAGTGTTTGGGAAAGTTTATACGAAAAAATTTAGAAATCTTGATATTTCAGCAATAGGCTTTGGTCTTATGAGATTACCGCAAAAACTTGGTGAACCGAACGTTGCAGCAACACAGGCAATGGTTGACTATGCAATGGAACATGGTATTAATTATTATGATACGGCATGGTTTTATCACGGAGGTAAATCCGAGCTTACTGCAGGTAAAGTATTAAAAAAATATCCAAGAAACAGTTATTATCTTGCCGATAAACTTCCTTTAAGACTCCTTGATACCAAAGAACAGGTTTTACAATTCTTTGGTGAGCAGTTAAGAAGATGTCAAGTAGACTATTTTGATTTTTATCTTGCACACAACATAAACAAAAGTGAGTGGGAAACATTAAAGAAATGTAATGTTTACGAACAACTTTCGCAAAAGAAAAAAGAAGGGAAAATAAAGTATTTAGGATTTTCTATACACGATACACCGGAACTTTTGGAAGAAGTTATAAGCACATACAAATGGGATTTCGTTCAACTTCCGATAAATCTTATAGATTGGGAAAAAACTGACAGCAGCGGGTGGTATGGTGTTAATGCAAAAAAACAATATGAAATAGCAACAAAAGCCGGTATTCCGGTAGTAGTAATGAATCCCTTAAAAGGCGGACAATTATCTACGCTTAACAAAGCAGCGGTAGATTTATTGAAAAAAGAAGATCCTAAAGCTTCACCCTCATCTTGGTCTTTAAGATACGTCGCATCTTTGGAAAATGTTTTTTGTGTATTAAGCGGTATGACGGAAATGGAACACATGGTAGACAATGTTAATACTTTTATAAACTTCAAACCGTTAACGGAAAAAGAGCAAAAAGTTCTTTCTAATGCCATTGCGGTTTACAAATCTTCAGGCGCAATTACATGTACATATTGTCAATATTGTACGGGATGTCCTATAGGAATAGATATCCCGAAAAACTTTAATATCTACAATGAATATAAAGCTGATAATAAAAAAGATAAATTCATTGCGGCTTACGAAAGTATTAAAGAAGAAAACAGAGCCGATAAGTGTATCAATTGCGGAATATGTAAACCAAAATGTCCTCAGAAACTTGATATTCCTAACCTTTTAAAAGAAGTCGGTAATATATATAAGGAAATAAAAGGATAATTAGAAAATTTGACAAAAAAATTTTTTTGGTGTATAATTATTGCATAATAAATAATTACTTTAGCAAAGGCGCTTAAGGACTAATGTCTTTAAGCACCTTTTTCTTTTTAACAGTTTGTTATTTGATTATACGTTATATATTTAAAAGAAGACAAAGAAGTCTGAAAGGGCAAAAACTTTCAGACTTCTTTTCTTTTAAAGGTAAAAATAAAAAAAGGAGGCATAAAATGAGAAAGTTATTGATTGCTATGTTCTTGTTTTTCATTTCTTTGTTTGCATTTGCTCCCGTATATGCACAAGAAACAGAGCAAGAAGCAGAAGAAGTTGTAGTTCAAGAAGTAAATAACATAAGCGGAGCAGATACTGCATTTATTATAATCTGTGCAGCTCTTGTTATGATAATGACACCGGGAGTAGCATTATTTTATGGTGGTATGGTTAGGAGAAAAAATGTTTTAGGTATGTTAATGCAAAGTTTTGTAGTTTTAGGTATTGCTACCGTAATTTGGATTCTTTACGGTTACAGTTTGGCTTTCGGACCGGATATAGGGCATGTAATAGGCAGTTTAAAGTGGGCATTTCTTGATGGTGTAGGGCTTAATCCTGATCCGACATATTCGTCAACTCTGCCACATCAATTGTTTATGGCATTTCAAATGATGTTTGCAGTTTTAACACCTGCACTTATTACGGGTGCTTTTGCAGAAAGATTTAAGTTTAAAGCATTTATAATATTTATTGCAGTTTGGCTTACAATAGTTTATTGTCCGATAGCACATTGGGTATGGGGACAAGACGGTTGGATAAAAAATCTCGGCGGACTTGATTTTGCAGGCGGACTTGTAGTTCACATTGCATCGGGAACATCTGCACTTGCCGCAATTTTAGTATTAGGCACAAGAAACGGATACAAGAAAGAAGCTATGCCGCCTCACAATTTACCTATCACTTTTATAGGTGCTGCAATATTGTGGATAGGTTGGTTCGGTTTTAATGCAGGGAGTGCATTGGAAGCATCGGGATTGGCTGTATCGGCTTTTGTAGTAACTCATATTGCCGCAGGTGCCGCTTTACTTTCTTGGATGATTGCAGAATGGTTATACAGAGGAAAACCTACGGTTTTGGGTGCAGTATCTGGTGCAGTTGCAGGACTTGTTGCCATTACACCTGCAGCAGGATTTGTTACTCCGATATCGGCACTAATCATAGGTTTTGCCGGTGGAGTAATATGTTTCTTTGCTGTTAACTTGAAAGAAAGATTCGGTTACGATGATTCTCTTGATGTTATCGGTGTTCACGGAGTAGGAGGAATTGCAGGTGCTTTGCTTACAGGTATTTTTGCAACTACATTGGTTAATCCCGGCGGAGCAGACGGAGGAGTAACTCTTCTTAAAATTCAGGTAATAAGTGTTATTGCTACAATAGTTTATGCTTTTATAGTATCATTTATTATATTGAAAATTGTTGATAAGTGTGTAGGTTTAAGAGTTGAGCATAAAGAGGAATTACAAGGACTTGATTTGTCGCAACATGGCGAAAGCGGCTACAGATTCTAGAAATTGGAAGAATGGAAGATTAGAAGAATAGAAGTAAAAAGGAGGAAAAAAGATGAAAAAGATTTGTGCAATAGTAAAGCCATATATCGTTGAAGATATTAAAAATGCTCTTACTGAAATAGGAGTAAACGGACTTACAAAGTCCAATGTTGAAGGTTTCGGTAATCAAGGCGGGCATAAAGAAATTTACAGAAGTAAGGAATACAGTGTAAATTTTATTATGAAAGCAAAAATTGAAGTTGTAGTAAAAGATGACATGGTTGATAAAGTTATAGATGTTATAATAAAAAATGCAAGAACAGGTGATATCGGTGACGGGAAAATATTTGTTTATCCTGTAGAAAGAGTTATAAGAATAAGAACTGGAGAAGAAGGGGAAACCGCCGTTTAGCGATTTATCTTTTAACTTTATACTTTGTAACAGCATGGTTCATTTACTTTTCAATGTAAACTCTACCATGCTGTTACTTTGTCAAATTTCAAAATATTGCATCGTAAAGAAGTTTATTTTTTACATTAATAATTTTATTTGATAATATCTTTTGGTATGGAAAATAAATTAGCACAAAACTTTAAGTTCTTCAGTTTAATAAAGTTTGCAATGCCTACAATGATAATGGTATTTTTTGTATCGTTGTATGTTATGGTTGACGGTGTATTTGTTTCAAGGTTTGTTAACACAAACGCTTTTGCCGCAATAAACATTGTTTATCCGTTGTTCAGTATGTTGTTTGCAATATCGGCAATGCTTGCGTCCGGCGGCAGTGCTTTAGTTGCAAAAAAGATGGGAGAACAAAAAAACAAACAAGCTAAACAATATTTCTCTTTAGTAGTTGTTTCTTCTGCGATAATAGGTTTGATTTTTGCTTTAATATGTTTAACATTTATAAAACCTATAATTTATCTTTTAGGTTCTGACGATTCCATTTTCAATTATTGTCACGACTACATTGTGCCAATTCTAATATTTGCACCGTTGTGTATATTACAAATGATATTTCACTCATTTTTCGTTGCTGCAGGCAAACCTAAAATGGGGCTTGTTGCCACTTTAACGGGCGGAACAACAAACATTATTTTCGATTACATTTTTATTGCTTTAATGGGTATGGGAATTGCCGGTGCAGCTTACGGAACGATCGTCGGTTTCTTTGCACAAAATGCAATAGGATTTCTTTATTTTACATTCAAAAGAAAAGGAACTTTATATTTTGTTAAACCAAGTGCAAATTTGCTTGCCGTTGTTAAAAGTTGTTATAACGGTGTTGCTGAATTTATAGGAAATTTATCAATAGCTGTAACAACATTTTTATTCAATATAGAAATGATGAAATATATCGGTGTTGACGGAGTTGCAGCAATAACGATTATTCTTTACGCAGAATTTATTTTAACGTCAATTTTTTATGGATACTCTTCAGGAGTTGCCCCGATATTCAGCTATAATTATGGAAGTAAAAACACTTACCAACTAAAAAACATTTTTAAGATAAGTATGACATTTATAATTCTGTCTTCTGTTTTAATTTGTTGTTTGTCTATACCTGCCGCTCCTTACATAATAGACATATTTTCAAAAGGAAATTCTCATGTATTTTATATTGCATTAAAAGGATTTTTTATTTTTGCAATTTCTTTTTTATTTACAGGAACAGACATCTTTTCGGCAGCTATGTTTACAGCTTTTTCAAACGGGAAAGTAGCAGGAATAATAATGTTTCTTAGAACATTCTTATTTTTAAGTTTAGCAATATTGCTATTACCATTAGTTTTGGGGGTGAATGGAATATGGTTAGCAGTACCTGCGGCAGAATTTTTATCTATATTGGTTTGTATATTCTATTTTTTTAAATATAAAAAAATTTATAATTACTTGTAATTTAGATATATGTTTTCAAAAATCACATTCCTTCACGAGGTTTTGACCAAATCCATTGCCCTTTTTTGTTTATATAACCTTCTTTATCTTCAAATTTTACATAGGCTAAATCACCGTTAAAATCCCGTGCAAATTCATAAAGGAGGGGAATTACCATTTGAAATTTATTATCTATATAGCCTGTTTTATAATCTATTGTAACTTGTGCCATATCGGAACTAAAAGTATCAAATGCACTAAATTCTTCCGGTAACATTTTTTCAGGAATTGAAAATACCATGGAATATTTCAGATTACCTTCTTTGTCCATATATCCTGTTGTTATCTCGTTTTGATTATTATAAATATAAACAACGGCAAAACCTTGACTAAAATTACTGCAAAAGGAAACCATAGGATATATTTTGTCTTTATCTATTACAATTTTTCCCTGTTTATTAATATAAGAACAAGCAGAATCTTTTCCTTTCACAACGGCAGCAAGCCCCTCGTGAAAATCTTTTGCTATCAAATTATTTTCGTTAAAAGATATTACAAACTCATCATTTTTGTTGATATATCCGGCTGTTTCGTGCGGGGAATAATAAACCGCTGCAAGTCCTTCACTAAAATTGCTTACATCGTAATATTTCGGCATTATTACACATTTTCCGTATTTATCTATAAATCCCCATTTTCCATCAACATAAACGGCAGCAAGCCCTTCTTTAAAAGGTTTTATAGCATCGTACAGCACATTAGATTTTTTATTTTTCAAAATATTAATATATCTGTATTTTTCATTTTCTTTATAAATTACAAAATTTTCAGATAAATTATCTAATTCATCATATTCAAAATCAATAACTACAGTTCCTTTTTTATCTATAATACCATACTTTAAATTTTCGTCTTGAACTATAGCATAATCTCCGACAAACCTTCCTGCAAAGCCATACTTTTGTTCCAATACAATAACACCGTCTTTATTTATGTATCCGCCACCGTTTGTATCATTTATGGGATAAAGATGTTCTTGTTTGCAGCATGAAGAACATATATAATAAACAAATAAAATAAAAGATGATAATATACAAATACAAAAAACTATCATTAAAAAATTTTTTATATTCGGATTAACTTTCATAGATAAACACATCATAAAATGTTTCCCAAAAATTGTATAGATTTTTATTTATTATATCAATTTACTTAATATTGGGAAACAATATCTTTTATTTTATTATTCCTATTTCAAAATGAATATACAAAAGATTTACAAATACAAAAGAATAAAATATTTATGGTATATATAGTTGAAATTTTGTAAAATAATCTCCAATGAATAAGCTAAAATTTTTATTATTTTCAATATTATTGTTTTGTTGTTTTGTTAGTGTAAATATCTTTGCACAGGATGAATCTAACGAAATTGTTATCTCAATTTTAAAAGGTGATGAACTTGCTAATTATAGTGAACAAATATCTCAAGCAATAAAAGAAAAACTAAATAAAAAAACAATAATAAAAATTTTAGATTATGACACTTTTATACTTGATATGGCTCGAGATAATAGTGATTTTTATAAAGGTTCTCCGCTTACTTATGTTTTTTCTTTATCGGATACGGTTATATTAAAATCTGTTTATAAGATTAATGGTGAGTGGCAGAATGATTATACACCTGTTATAATTGCAAGGAAAGATAAAGGTATCAATACAATTAAAGATTTACCAAACAAAAAATTTTATTTCACAAACCCAAATTCCGCTTCCGGATATTTATATCCAAATCTTTTTTTAATTGAAAACGGCGTTACTATAGAAAAAGAATTTTCTAATGATTATTCTCCAAGTGCAAAAGATGTTTATAATTATGTCTTAGAAGGAAAATGGGATGCCTGTTGTTCTTTTTACGGTTTATTAGAAGATAATCCGTTATTCGAAAATATTCCTTCAATAAAAATTTTTGAGATAAACTCTAAAATTCCTAACGATCCTTTGTGGGTTAATAATAAAACAGCAATAGAAAATCCACAATTGGTAAATGAAGTAAAAGAATTAATATTGGATTTATTCAAAGATAATGAAAAACTTTCTTTTGTGCAAGCTCACAATAGAGATTACGATTCAATAAGAAGAAAAGTAAGAATAATGAGTATACTGAAAAACATAGATTTGATATCGGTAGATAGATTGTTGGGAGTTTTTACAAAAAATCCTAAAACATTAAACTTTATTTTAGAATATGATTTACATTTCATACTTGCTTATTTAATATTTATATTAATAATAGTGTTTATTGCCTATATCGTTTTCAAAAAAACGATACTAAAGAGACATCGTTTGGAACAAAAACTATTAAATGATAAATATAATGCCTTATCAAAAAAATTGGAAGAGGAAAATGATTTCAATTTAAAAATAACAAAACTCGAAGAAGAAATAAAAGTTGCATTTAAAGGTTTTGATAAATTCGTACAAGATTCTGTCATGATAAAATATGTTGCTACAGGAGAATTTTTGTATACCAAATATAAAGATACTAATGCAATGGAACCATCGGCAATAGCAAATTGTTATGTTAAAGCTTTTGAAAGAATAGTTATGATTAGTGCATATGGTGCAGAAACATTTGAAAAACAAGAAGACACAAAAGTTCCGGACGAG
>JAFXOB010000204.1 GCA_017529005.1 Elusimicrobiota bacterium | reverse complement strand
TAATATTTTCTGTCTCTTCTTAAAAATTGTCTCAATAAATCATTTATTGCATCTCCGCCATCAACCATAAGATATTTATTTTCATTAATTAATTTTATTCTTTCATCTATAGTTAAATTTTTATTTAAAAATATTTCTTTGTTTGTAAGCCATACACCTAAAATTCTATCCAGTGCTAATGCTGCCGATAAACCATCGGCATCATGAATTATTCTTGCTTCTAAATATTTTTTATGTTCTTCTCTCAATACCCCGTTTTTTATTTTTTTATGTCCTATACAAATATCATAGATTTTATTTATCTCTTCTTCCTTCATTTCTCCTTGCAATATTGCTTTTGCAAAGGTTGCAGAATTTTGTTCATGATTTAATCTTATTAATGTACATGAAATATCATGCAAAAAGGCTGAATATACAAGAGATTTAATATCCAACGTTTCTATTTTATCAATATTATTTCTCAATATAGGAATAGCATTGTTTAATAATTCTATCGAATGATTTAATGCATGGTCTGCTATAACTCCTTGTTCATTATAATATATACCAAAAAGATAATCCGGCATTTTTCTATACATTAAATGCAAACATTCATAAATATATTGCTCAAATTCTTTTACTTTTTTATCTATGATTTTGGGATCCAAATCGGAAGAATAAAGTGCTTTCTTAAAGTTTGCTATTAATTTTTCTATAGATTCTGTTACTTCTTCTATTCTTTCTTCAGGTATATGCTTTTTTAAGAAATCTTCCATGCTGTCTGTTTTTTCTTCTGAAACAGCAAGGCTTGAAAAAAGTTTTTCCTGAGCTTCATCATTGCCCATTAGATATTCGTTTTCTATATGTTTTAATTGTCCTCTTCTTTCTCTTATAGAGAAATTTTTTCTTTTTATGAATCCGGAAATATCATCAATATTATATTTGTAGTTTTGAAATTTTCTTATAAATCTCACATTCTCCGTAAATAAAGGTACTCTTTTTCCTGTTTCCGGTTCTTGAATTTCTGCTGTCAGAGCGGATATTATTCTTTGTACAATATGATCGAAATTGGAACTATCTTCATATGAATATAATAAACTACTAAAATCAATATCTTTACCATATTCGATTTTTGCCATATATTCAATCAGAAATTTCATATCGCAAAACATCATTCTTTCTTCAAAAATATCATATTCCAGAGAATTTAATGACCCCTTAAATTCATGAGTTAATTCATGTATTATACCTGCATGTATTATTGCTTTTTTTACATCTTCATCTTTTATTTGAAAAACACCTGCATTTACTCCGATAAAACCATTATTAAGATGGTCCTCAAACAAGTTTGTTGATTTGTCCAAATATCCTATAAAAATTCCATCTTTGAAATTTATGGCTCTCGTATCTAATCTGCTTATGGATGCAGCTAATATGTTTAAAAGATCTTCTCTCGATAAATATTTGTTTAATCCGTTTTCAATTGTTATATCAAGTTTTTTACCTTTAAAACCCGAAAATTCTTTTAACTTCTTTACCTCTTCACCGAAATCTGTATCAAAGTCAATTGAAATTTTTGTTGTTTTGTTTTTATTTAGAGATGCAAAGCCCATCATTAAATCATAAGCCAAATCGTTCAATTTTAAAGAACTAAATAGCATAGAAAGAGAAAACATAAAGTTTCTTTTTGTTCCTTTCCTTCTTGAAATGAATTTTGATGCATAGATAGAATTTGGATTAAGTTGTAATGAAGTTGCTTCTAAGATATTAAATTTTCTTTTGGCTTTAGCTACTACCTTTGCACTTAAATCTCTTGTTTTCTTTTTAGTATGTTTTATAGAAACAGATTGCCAAATAACTTTATTGTTTTCTATTTTATATATTACTTGTTTACCATAAATATTTACTATAAACTTAGACTCCGTTATTTCTATCGTAAGAGGAATATTTATAACAATCTTTTCTCTTGCTATTGAAGTAATGATATCTTTTAATTCTTTTGGAGAAACATCAGATTTGTCAATTAATGCATTTATCAAACTATCTGTAAATAATATTACTGTCTCTTTTGGAATTATGTTAGGGTTTGTTAATAATTCTCGTATAGGTGCCAAAGCATTGGATTCAACATTATCTGAAATGCTGCTTAAAATCATTTCATCATAAAAGTCTGTATTATATGCTTGATCGATATTGGGTGTTATAAGAAAATAAGAATATTTTTCTTTTTTAAAAGTTTCTAATATAGAAGAATGGAAACCACCGGCTATTACAACTGTAACTTTATTATCTTGTTTGTTTTTTAAGTCGATTGAGATATTTTTTATAAAATCGGTATTTCTATCTTTATTTATTTTATGATAATCAAATATTATGTCATAGAATAACAAATCTGTATATTTATCATAGTTTTGTGATAAATATTTTGGAAGTAAATTTATATATTTCTGATAGTTTTCTACAAAAAAATTATAATTTTCATCGGATATCGACAGAGTAAGAAAATCTTGAAAAATTTGTGTCATTTTTACAACAAACATATCTTGTTGAAATTTGTCGTTAGATATTGAAGATAAATAGTCATTAAAATATTTATTTTGTTGAGAGATAAGATTTACAATATTTAATTGTGATTTTTGTAAGCTGTATTCTAAAAGTTTGTTTAAATTTTTATATCTTGTTCTATAGTCGTTATTTTTTACTAAAATATTATATAGTACCGAGTAATATTCTTTTAAATTTTCTTTTTTTGATAAATTTATAATATCATTGTAGAGAGAAACCTGTAGTTTGCTTTTTAAATCAGCAATAAATAACTTATGTTCTTCTGAAACTTTTTTTAAATTTAAATTGTTTATATTGTCAGATAATGAAATATACTTGTGAAGTTCATTATATTTTAAAATAGGCTGATTGGTTATTTTCAATATTTTATCATCGGCTAAATTAAAATTTATATATTTTTCTACTTTTTTTATGTCATTTATGTTTGCAAATAAATCTTCTTTAAAGGAATTATATGTTTGTATTATATAATCTTGATCTTGAAGAATTTGTGCTGCTCTTTTAATGTTAGCTAAATATTTATTCCAATCTTCTAAACCATAAATTTGAGCAGTTGTAGTGTTATTTAAAAAATAATATTCTGTTCCGGTGATAATATTTTTATTTATTAATTTATCGGATAAATTGTATTTTTTTAAAGAATCCAATACAGAAGTGTTTGCTTTTCCGGCAGGTAATCCTTCCATATAAATACGATCAATACCATATTGTTTGTCTAATTGTTCCAATATCTTTGAAATGTTTTTTTGAACAGAGGGATTTGTGTGTAAATCCTGAATAAAGAAAAGAAGGTTGTTTTTGTTAGATGCAGAATTAAACGAATCTGTTATATAAGCAACGGAAGAATCGATTGTTGTTTTTAATATATTATTATTTTGTGCTATTGGCATCATTTGTTGTACAGGTATTGCATATGCAAAATTATTCAAAATAACAGAATTAAATAAAAAGAATGAAACTGTGATTGATACAATCTTTTTCAATAAAATTTTATTTTTTGTTTTCATTTTATTTATCTCCTTAAAACATAAATGTTATTCATCTATAGTTTTATGTAGTATATTAATTTTTAATATTATTAAATTCTTTTTCATAATATTTTTCTTTTTCTTCAAATATTTCGGTGTTCATCATAAGTTCGTTGTACAATAATTCTAAATTTTGTTTTATTTCTTTACTTTGCTTTGGCCCTTCTGCAAGAAACTGTAAATCATTTTCTTCACAAGCTTTTACAAGCAACTTTGTTATATTTTCTATTTCTAATTCTTTTTCTTGTATTTGTTTTTCCAACTCTTTTATTTTTAATTCCAAGGGTTTAAGCGCTTTTGATTTTTCCTGAATCAATTTTGCTCTTATTTTTTTTACTTCTTCTTTTGTGTATAATTTTTTTTCTGACGATTTAGCTGTTGCTTTAATTTCATCACTTTCATCTTCCCATCCGCAACTATTTAAGAAATCAGAATATGTTCCGTTAAAAAAAGTAACTTTATTTCTGTCGAATATAATTAATTTTTGAGCTACGGAATTAAGTAATTGTTCATTATGTGTTACTATGATTATAGACCCTTCAAACTCATTTATTGCATCTATAAGAGATTCCGTAGATTCCAAGTCCAAATGATTTGTCGGTTCATCAAGAAGAAGCAGATGTACAGGCTTTGCCAAAATTTTACCTAAGAGAACTCTGCTCTTTTCTCCTCCGGAAAGTACTTTTATTTTTTTCATCATATCATCCCCGCCGAACATCATAGCTCCGCAAATATTTCTAGCTATTTGAGGAAACTTAGGGGTTTCAGAGACAATAGATTCATATATTGTGCTTTCATCATTTAATTGAACAACATCGGATTGAATAAAATATCCAATTTCCAACTCGGGATGTTTTTTTATATTTCCTTCAATAGGTTGTAATCTTCCGGCTAACAATTTTAACAATGTAGATTTACCTTTGCCGTTTTTTCCTATGACACAAATTCTTTCTTTTTTTAATACATCTAAATTGAAATCATTAATTAAAATGTCTTCAGGGGTATATCCGAATTTTAGAGAATAAGTGCTAAGCATTTTGTTTGCCGAAAATTCGAGATTATTAAACGAAAAATCCAAAGTTTCAAGTTCCGTAAGTTGTTGCATATCCTCTTGTTTTTCCAAACATTTTATTCTCGATTGTACCATTCCGGCAAGACGAGCTTTTGCCCTGAATCTTCTTATAAATAATTCTGTTTTTTTTCTTCTTTTTTCTATATTAACTCTTGTCTTTTCGTATATTTCTTCTTCTTTTGCTATTTGTTCATACAGTTTTTGAGTGTTTCCTTCAACTTTTTTTGCTTTATTTCTGTGTATAGCAACTGTATGTGTAACAACTTGATCCATAAAAGATCTGTCATGAGTTATCAGTATCAATTCCCCTTTAATATTTTTAAGAAATTTTATTAACCATCTTATGGCAACAATATCCAAATAATTATTAGGTTCGTCTAATAACAACATATCTGCGTCGGATAATAATATCTTTGCTAAATTTAATCTTATTTTATATCCACCCGAAAAAAACAGAGGATCTTTTTGTAAATCTTCTTTCGAAAATCCTAATCCGAATAATATTTTTTCAGCTTTCCATTTATTGTCGGTTTCTTCTTTTGGTAATACTGATGCTACTTCTTCAATTATTGTTTTATATGTAAAATCCAAATGTTGTTTTAAATATCCGATTTTATAATTTTTAGGTATTTGTATTTCCCCGCTATCGTATTCGGCTTCACCTGTAATCATTTTAAGTAAAGTTGTTTTTCCATATCCGTTTCTTCCGACCAATCCTACCTTTTCACCTTTTCCTACACTGAAAGATAGATTGTCGAATAAAACTCTTGTTCCATAAGATTTTGATAAATTGTTAATTGTAATCATTTTTTTCAAAATAAAAACTCTGTCTAAATATCTTGCTTTAGACAGAGTAATAAAATCCTATATATTTTTTGTTAATATAGTCGTAAGAACTAAATAGTTTTAAAAGTCCCACATATCGTAAAATATAAAAAATCAGAATTAATGAAAACAGCATAAAAATATTATTTGAACATTTATTTATTTTTTCAACAGAAACAGGTTTTGTATAAAAACAAGATATCCTTGGTTTTAAAGGATTTGTTAATATTGCTAACATATTATTCTTGAAAGTGTTTATTTCTTTATTAAAAAATAAATTAATTACTTGATTGTTTTTAAGTATTTTAAAATCATCTTGGACTTTAATACACATATCGATAAAATCTTTTGGTAT
>JAFXOB010000203.1 GCA_017529005.1 Elusimicrobiota bacterium | reverse complement strand
ATTCTTGATTAATATTTTTTAGTGTATCATCTATTATAAGTTCATTTTCTCCACTTACAGAAACTTTTACATCTATTAAAAACTTATGCGCCAATATTGCAAATTCTATATCTTCGTTATTTGATAAATAATCTATTGTAGGTTTAATTTTTTCATCCACTAAAGATTCCGCCATACCACAAATATGGAGTATCAAAGTTTTTTTCATTTTTATTTGATAACTTCTCATGAACGGCAATACAGATTCTTCAAACATAGGATGCAATTCTCTTGGAGGGCCGGGAAGTAAAAATATTGTTTTTCTGACTTTTTTGTTTTCGTCAACAGCATAACTAAAATGAAGCATTTGTCCCGGAGCCGTTCCAAATCTGTTTTCTAAAACTTTTGCTCCTTCAAGAACCTGTGCTTGTCTTTCGTTATTTGCGGCAGGATTTTTTATTCCTCTTTTTTCAAAATATTGAACAATTGCTTTTGCAACGGTTTCATCTTTATAAGTTTTTACATTTAAAATTTCGGATACGGTTTCTACAGTTATATCATCAAAAGTAGGTCCAAGTCCGCCTGTTACAATAATTACCGAACTTCTTTTTACAGCTTCTTGCAAAACAGATTTAAATTCTTTTTTTCTGTCTGCAACAGTAGTAATCAACGACAAAGACAAACCTATTTCGTTAAGTTTTGATCCTATAAAACTTGCATGTGTATTTAATTTGCCTGTTAAAAGTTCACTGCCGCTACAAATTAGCTCTATATTCAATTTAATCACCTTAATTATAAAATTTTGATTGTTCCGAAACAGGTGCAGACGGATTCTTCATTTGACCAAATCTCATTTCATATTTTTCAATATTATCTTTTAAAGCTTGCAAAAATTGCTTTGCATGCAACGGAGAAGTTATTATTCTGCTCCTTACTTTTGCTTTACCATTTTGTGGTTGAGCAAAAATAAAATCTATTATAAATTCCGTTTCGGAATGTGTTATCAATGCTAAATTTGCATAAGCACCATTTGCGGTTTGCTCATCAATTTCTATTTTAATTTCTTGCTTTTTTATTTCTTCTGGCATAATATTTCTCCAATATTTTATTTAATGTATTTTTATATTATATAAAATCAAAAAAAACAATTCATGCTAAATTTTTTGCACAAAATGTAAAATATAACTATAATTATTGTATATATTTATAAGAGGTATTATATGAAAAAGATATTAATTTCTGTTTTGCTATTGACATTTTGTTTGTCTACAACAATTTTTGCTGCAGTTGCAGATATCAGTAATATTTCTATTACAAAAGCTATCAATCAAGCTAAAAAATTAAAAGAAGAAAAAACTAAAATTTCAAAAGATTTTGAAAGCCAAATAAAAACAACCAGAGAAAGTTTAATAAAACAATATAATAAACAAACAAAAGAAGAACAAAAACAGGAAACAGTAAATACAATATTTGAATATAACAAAAAGACTTTAAAATCGATGATAGACAGTTTAGAACCTGTATCGGGAAAAGAATCGGAACTTTTAGATAAATATTACAATGATGAAAATAATGAAAAAGCACTAGTATCATCTGTAGGAGAATTTAATATTGATAAATCTTATTTTGTTATAAACATTAAATATAAAGGAAAATCTTATTCTTTACATTACAAATTTAAAGGTAATGACGATGATACTACCGAAATTGTAAGTGCAGGTACAGCAAAAGAAATGCGCAACAATTATAAGTTATTCTTGGTAAAACCTTTATATAGAATAGATTCTACCAAAATGTCTCCGGAATTAACATGTTTTCGTGTAAATCATCCCGGAACCGGAGTGACAACGGATTTAATTATTGACGAAGAAAATAAAAATTTTTCCGGCAATACAAGCCATATCTTTAATACAATTTACCTTGACTTATTACAAATTGATAAACTCAGTAAATTTCAAAGTATAAAGCCGGAAACAATATCAGAACTTAAACTTATAGATATTTTACTAAAAGATAAGTATATTGATGAATTTAAAAATATCATTAATAAAAACAATGTTATAGTAAAAATAGCTGTAAGCCCCTGCCACAGTGTAGGATTAAAAGCAGACGGAACTGTTATTTCTTGCGGCTTAAATCAAAACAAACAATGTAATGTTAATTCTTTAGATTCTTATATCTGTGATATAGCCTTAAATGATATTGATACTGTAGGATTAAGTCTTGATTGCGGTAAAATAAAATATTGCGGATGGAACGGATTACAAAAAGTTACAAATTCTGATATTTGGAAAAATATTATTTGTGTTAAATTAGGTAAAATGCATGCTGTAGGTTTAAAAGATGACGGAACAGTAGTTACTTGCGGTGATAATTCCAAAGGGCAATGTGATGTTCAAAACTGGAAAGATATTATTGCCATATCTGCAGGTGATAATCATACAATAGGACTAAAAAAAGACGGAACAGTAGTTGCTTGCGGTGATAACACTCTAGGGCAATGTGATGTTCAAACATGGACAGATATAAAATCCATAGCAACTAAAATTAATGTTACGGCAGCAATCAAACAAGATGGAACTGTTATTGCTTGCGGCGATAATTCTTTAGGGCAATGTAATACAAAAACTTGGCAAAATATTACCGATATATCGGTAGGTTACGTTAATATTGCAGGACTTAAAGATGATGGAACAGTTGTTATTTCCGGAGACAATTCACAAAATCAGTGTAATGTAGAAAACTGGAAAGATATTATTAAAATAGTATCGGGTAATTACTATACCGTAGGATTAAAAAAAGACGGAACTGTTATTGCAACAGGT
>JAFXOB010000202.1 GCA_017529005.1 Elusimicrobiota bacterium | reverse complement strand
TTATATTAATATGTTTCTTTATTATTTATAATAAAGTTTCTTCTTACTTTGCGGAATATTTATTAATTCTTGCCCTTTTACCTATGTCAATTTTACCTAAAAAAATAAATATAACCTATTATATTGCTTTTTGTATGACAGCTGTATGTACATCTGTTCTTACATTCGGTTTTTCTTATCAATCTTTAATTATTTCTTTAATTTTCATTTCAATGATACCTGTATTATTCCTTTTTTCAACAAAAAATATGATACAATACCCAAATTTAAAAAGAAGAAATAATGAATTAAAATTTTATAAAGAAGAATTAATTATAGAAGAAAAAAGTCTTATAAATAAAAGGGAAGCCTTAGAAAAAAAACTCGAAAGAATTACACATTTTTACATAATCTCAAAAGATTTAACTAAAAATATAGATGTACCAGAAGATATTGCAAATGCTTTGCTTAATGTTTTGGAAACAAGAGTCGGGGTTTGTTATGTAGTTGTAACAACTAAAAATAATAATCAAAAAGAAAATTATCAAAACTTGAAAATTTTATCCAGACTAAATGAAGAAAAAAAAGACAAATGGAATTCTTTAATAAACAATAATTCTGAAATAACATCATTAAAAGGTCCTGCAATTATAAAATCTTTGTTTGACATAGAAAACAAGCCTGTCATTGCTTGGCCTATAATATTCGATAATCAATTAAATTCTTGTACCTTTCTGGTTGTAGAACCGGAATATTCCCAAATATACTTGGAGGAAGGAGAGTTATTTATCCCCCATCTCAAATTGGGAACAAAAAGAATAATGTTATTTTCCGAACTTAAAGAAAAAGCAAGAATTGACGGATTAACAGGACTATTTCTAAAAAGATTTTTTACCGAAAAACTATATTCTGAAATAGAAAGAGCAAAAAGATATAACACAGACTTTTATATAATGATGTTAGATATTGATCACTTTAAAAACATAAACGATACTTACGGACACTTAATAGGAGATGAAGTACTTAAAACAACCGCTAATACAATTATATCATCCGTAAGACACGGTGATATTGTCGGCAGATACGGCGGAGAAGAATTTATAGTATTATTACCAACAATTTCCCAAGATAACGTACTTGAAATCGCAGAAAGAATAAGAAAATCAATAAAAAATATAGTATTTAAAGGAAACAAAAAAACTTTTTCCATTACAATAAGTATAGGAATTTCTAAATATATTAAAGAAATGGATATAGATACTTTAATAGGAAATGCCGACAGTTCTTTATATCAAGCAAAAAATTCGGGAAGAGACAATATCATATTATACGAAAACACAAACAATTAAATTTTTCTCAATAAAAAGATTTATCTATATTTAAATTTTTTCATTGTTATATTAATTTCCTGCATATTCGTACATTTAAACAATTGTTCTACTAATTTTTTTGATTCTGCTTTAGAAATACTTCTTATTATTTTTTTTACTTTAGGAATTTGTCCCGCGGACATACTGAACTCATCAAGACCCAACCCCAATAAAATAGCGGTATATAGAGGATCTCCTGCCATTTCACCGCACATTCCAACATTTTTTCCTGCAGCATGAGCAGAATCTATTATATTTTTTAATAATCTTAAAATTGCCGGATGCATCGGTGTATACAAATGTGCAACATCTGCATTTACTCTATCTACTGCCATTGTATATTGAATTAAATCGTTAGTACCTATTGATAAAAAATCAACTTCCTTTGCGATAATATCCGATATAACGGCCGCGGAAGGAACCTCTATCATAACACCTACTTCAATATCATCTCTAAATTTTTTTCCCTCTTTTTTTAATTCTTCTTTAGCCTGTTCTAATATTTTATTCGCTTCTTTTATTTCGGAAATTCTTGATATCATAGGATACATTATCTTTATATTTCCGTGAACTGATGCTCTTAAAATACCTTTCAGTTGAGCTTTAAAAATATCCGGATATTTTAAGCAAAATCTTATTGCTCTCAAACCCATAAAAGGATTTGCTTCTCTGCCGATATTCATAAGTCCTAATCTTGAAATTTTATCCCCGCCTAAATCCATTGTTCTTATAATTACTTCATAAGGCATCATCATTTTAGCTACTTTACTGTAGTTTTGATAATGTTCTTCTTCAGTAGGCATAGTCTTTTTAGACATATACATAAATTCGCTTCTGTACAAACCTATTGCATTTGCACCATGCCTTAAAGCAGCTCTAACTTCTTCCGGATTTTCTATGTTTGCGCCTAATATTACCTCTCTTCCATCTGTAGTTACCGCAGGTAAATCTTTAAATTTTTCAAGTTCTTTCTTGTTTGAAATTTGTATTTCGTATTCTCTTTTATAATTTTCTATTGTTTCTTTAGACGGATCTAAAATAACCAAACCGAGATTACCATCAACTATTATAGGCATTTCTTGCTTAACTTTATATGTTATATCTTTTAAGCCCACAACTGCAGGAATTTCAAGACTTTGTGCCACAAGAGCAGTATGAGATGTTTTACCCCCTATTTCAGTAACAAAACCTTTTACCATAACTTCTTTCATATTAACAGTATCTGCAGGTGTAAGATTTTTTGCCACGATAATGGAATCTTCATCTAAATCAGCTAAACTTTTTTTTGTTTTTCCCAAAAGATTTCTCATTATTTTTTTTGCAACATCTAAAAGATCATGTTTTCTTTCTCTAAAATATTCATTATCTATTAAATCGAAAGTTTTTGAGAAATTTTCAACAACTTTATGCACGGCATATTCTGCATTTGTTCCTTTATTTATCATTTTTTCAATTTCATTTTTAATCATCGGATCATTCAAAATAAGTAAATGCGCATCTGCGATTTTTGCATAATTTTCACCTAAAACTTTATTTAATTCTTTTTGATCTTCTTCTAATTCTACTTTTGTTTTTTCTATAGCATCTTTTAAACGGGCAAGTTCCTGTTTTATATGAGAACCGGAAATTTCCTTTTTTATTACAAGAAAATCATCTTCTTCCAAGACAAAAACTTTACCTATTGCTACTCCCGAAGAAGCAGCAATACCGTTTAAAATAATGTTATTTTGTTTCATTATATTTCCTCTCCAAAACCATTATTAAAAATTTCCAGCATTTTTTCCAATGCTTGTTCTTCATCCGGTCCTTCTGTCTGAAGTTTAATTTCCGTACCACAAGCTGCGGCAAGCATTAAAATGCCCATAATACTTTTTGCATCTACTTTCGCTTCATCTTTAATTATGTATATATTTGAAGAAAAAGCCATAGCTGTTTGAACAATTAAAGAAGCCGGACGAGCATGCAAGCCCAATTTGTTAACAATTTTAACGTTTTTTTCTCTCATTTTTATATCCCCAAATATCCTAATATAAAACTAAAAATTAAAGCAAAATAAAACATTATAACAGGTCTTATTCTGCCGAGTAAGAAACTTATTAAAAAGATTGTTCCGTATATAAATATATCCGGATAAACCAATTTATGTAATTCCATATCAATAACCGGAACTAATCCAAATGTCTTAAAGTAAAAAAAGATTGCAAGAGTAATTATTATTAAACCTATTATCCTGAAAATATCACCGATAAATTTTATTTCCAGTTTTGAAATAAGCTTTATCATTTTTTCATTCAATCTGAAACTGATAACCAAAGACCAATATCTAAAAGATAAATGAACAACGTTATATAAAACAATAAATATTATAGGAGCTATCCAAAATAAACTCACACTAAACATATTCATCGAAAGAATTATCATTAATATCGATACAAAAGAAACAAACGGTCGCCATGTTCCCCAAAAGAAAGAATCCCCTATTGCGGCAACAGGCCCTGCCATAACAGATTTAATCATTTCCGGTTTTTTTATATTTTGCTCTTTTCCGCAAGCAATATTATTTTCCGAATTTATAACCATTGCAACTATTATATTTATCATATACGGATTTGTATTAAAAAAACCTATATGTCTCAACAAAGCTTGTTTTCTTTGTTCCTTATCTTTATATAAAGATTTAAAAACAGGATACAAAATATACAAAAAACCTATATTTTGTAATCTTTCAAAATTCCATAAAGCTTGTAAAAAAAATGTTCTTAAAAAAATAAAATTTTTAATCATTTTGTTTTTTTATAAAAGGTATTTTTATATTTTTAAAATTATATAAAACAGCTCCAAAGCCAAACACCGGTAAATAATACCAAGACTTTTTTAAAGCTATTATTACTTGTATCGGCAAATATGAATACATTTCTTTATACAATAAACCGCCTAAAAACAACAATAGTCCGTACATTATTGATGTTCTTATAAAGAAGAAAAGAAGTCCTAAATAAATTCCCTGCGATATTCTTTTTTCTTTTCCTTGTTCAACACCTTTTTCAACCCAATGCATTATCTTTGTATTAAAAAGTCTTCCTGCCAAGTCCACTTCTTTGTATAAATATGCAAAAGGAACGGCTAATGCTAATGCAAAAATTGCCGCTTCCTGACTTCCTTGAAACAAAGAACAAGACCAAATAACAGCCAAGCTGGTCATCATTGTTAAATCAACAGGAACAGATACTCCCATAGGAATAGCATTTACCCACATCATTTCAACTATCATTCCAAGCCACAATCCCGTATGAATATCACCTAAAAAATAACCGAACAACGGTCCGCAAAATATCGGTCTTGAAATCATAAATTGACCGAACATCGTTATATCCGCACTTAAAACAGCACCTATAATAGAAAATAAAACTAAATGTTCCATAATTATTTACTATTTAAAACTTCTGTTTTTATCTTAAAAGAAAAACTTCCGTTTTTCACTAAATTAAATTTATAAACACAAACCACAGTTGTTCCCTGATAAGTTTTTTCATAACCGTTTTCAGAAGTTGATACCGTATTTATAGGAACAACCCAATAATCACAAGTTTTTGAACTTGTTAATTTTACATTTAACTCTAAATTTTTATCTTTTCTTATCCAAACTTTTTTATTCTTAATTTCTGCTGTATCATTTTTTGTCATCTCGGAAAAAGCAAAAACCTGTTCAACACCGAATGTAAAATCCATATCAATATCCGAGATATTC
>JAFXOB010000201.1 GCA_017529005.1 Elusimicrobiota bacterium | reverse complement strand
GGGTTTATTAATTTATTTCATTAAAACAAAACAGACAGAAAAATTAGAAAATATAAAATATTTATTGTTAAAAGACAATGTTTTTATACCTAAAATTGATATTTATAACTTAATTAAACCTTTTCTAAATTCTACAGAGCGGAAATACTTATTAAATAAAATTCTTTCAAGAAAAGAAAATTATCATTTATTAGCAATACAATATTTAAAACAAAAAGATTTTCAAAAAGCCAAAGAATATTTTGATAAAGCAGAACAATTAAGATTACAAAATCCAAATTTAGAAACATATGATTTATATAAATTAATAATAAAAAAATTAACAGACAATAATATTAAAGTAATCTGTATGCAATATCCGACAAGAAGTATAAAACCTTTGCAGGAACAATTAAAAAATGAACCTTATTATAACAAAATTACTTTTATCAGTAATGAAAAAATTTTTAAAAATGCTTTAATGCAACAAAAATATGAAGATTTGTTCATTGATCAATATGGTGGAGATTTTGGCCATTGTACCGATTTAGGTAACACATTAATTGCTGAAAATGCAGTAAATACTTTGGAAAAAATATTGAATTTAACAGTAAAAAACAATTAAACAAATTAAAATATAGTATAATAATTATATCTTAATATTAAGGATAATAATATTATGCAAGAAGAAATAATACAACAAATAAAAGATTTAAAAAAACAAAGAAATGCTGTAATTCTTGTTCATAATTATCAAAGACAAGAAATACAAAGTATTGCTGACTTTACCGGTGATTCTTTAGAACTAAGCAGAAAAGCTGCAAACACAAATGCAGATGTTATAGTATTTTGCGGTGTTCATTGTATGGCAGAAACCGCCTCAATATTAAGTCCTGACAAAAAAGTTTTGTTGCCTGATTTACAGTCCGGTTGCCCAATGGCAGACATGATAACCGCCGAACAACTGAAAAACTTCAAAAAAGAAAATAAAGGTGCAACTGTTGTTACCTATATAAATTCATCCGCATCGGTTAAAGCCGAAACCGATATTTGTTGTACATCTTCAAATGCTATAAATGTAGTTAAATCTGTACAGAACGACAAAATAATATTCTGTCCTGACAGAAATTTGGGTTCTTATACTCAAAAAGTGTTAAACAAAAAACTTATTCTCTGGAACGGATTTTGCCCTACGCACATGAAAATGTTACCGGAATATGCTGCCCTACAGAAAGAAATACATCCTAATGCTTTATTTTTAGTTCACCCGGAATGTTGTCCGGAAACGGTTGCACTTGCAGATGAAGTATTATCCACAACAGGTATATTAAATTATGTTGCAAAAAGTGATAAAGATGAATTTATTATAGGAACTGAAAATGAAATTACATTTAAATTACAAAGAGAATATCCTAATAAAAAGTTTTATCCGGTTACTGATTTGGCAGTATGTCCTAATATGAAAAAAAATTCATTGGAAAAAGTATTAACTGTATTAAAAGAAATGACTAACGAAATAAAAGTTCCTAAAGAAATTGCCGATAAAGCTATCGTTCCTATACAAAGAATGCTTGAGGTAAAACCTTCATAATGCAAGAGTTAGGAAATTTTCCAATATTTGCAAGTTTATTTGCGGGAATATTAACATTTATAAGTCCTTGTATTTTTCCTCTTATACCTGTATATATAACGTTGGTTACAGGTTTATCTGTTGAAGAATTGGATAACAAGAAAAACTTGTTATCCGTTTTTTTATCTTCAATTTGTTTTGTTTCAGGATTTACAACAGTGTTTGTTTTTCTTGGATTATCGGTAACAATTATTGGACAATTTTTTTTAAATAATATGAATATTCTTAGAATTATAGGTGGAATAATTATTATTATTTTTGCTCTGCATTTAATTGGTATATTTAAAATAAAAATCTTATACAAACAATTCAGTTGGCTTGATAAAATAAAAAAAACTTCGAATTATTTTTCAATATATTTTATAGGTTGTGCTTTTGCATTTAGCTGGACTCCTTGTGTTGATCCTATTTTGGCCTCTATTCTTATAATGGCAGCAACTCAAGGGACCATTGCAAAAGGAACAATATTACTTTTAATTTATTCTTTAGGACTTGCAATACCGTTTATTTTAACAGCATTGTTTATCAACAGGTTTTTTTATTTGTTTAACACATTAAAAAAATATTACAGAATAATAGAAATTATTTCCGGATTACTTTTAATTGTTATAGGTTTGTTGATAATATCCGGTGGATTTAACAAAATTACAATATTTGTAATGAAACTTTTTAATTAACAATTTATATTATGAAAAAGTTAAACAAATCAACTCTTTTATTTATTATCATTTCATTGTTTTATGCTGTTACAAATTATATATATTGGTTATTGAATACTCCTGTTTTGCCGTATAATATAGATGCTTTACATTTTATGGATGTTTTCAGGCAAAGTGTCTTATACTATAATGCACCATTAATTCCAACCATTATAAAATCATTATTTTATTGGTTAAATCCTAAATGTTTTGATTTGATTATAATTTTTGTTAACTACATTTTCTTCTTGGCGGGTTTATATTCCATTTATCAATTAGGTAAATTGTTCTCTTCGATTAAAGCCGGACAACTTTCAATGATATTGTTTTCTTTAACTCCTGCCGTTTATTCGCTGTCAAGATTTTACGGAAGACAAGATTATCATGTAATGATAATGATGATTATAAGTATATATTGTCTTATAAAAACAGACTTTTTTACAAATAGAAAATGGGTATTGCTGTATTCAATATCAACAGCTTTGGGATTACTTTGTAAAGATTCTTTTATTGCATATTTTATAATTACATATATTTACATTGTATTTAAAAGTTTAAAAAATAATCCATCTAAGAGTTTCGTTAATATTATATTATCTTTTATCTTAATAATATTATTCTCATCTATACATTATTTAAGACCTATAATAATATTTAAAATACTTTTTGAACCGATTTCCGAAACTGAAACATTAAATATGTTACAAAATATTTATAAATTAACTTTCGGTTTATCTCAAGAATTATTAACCTTACCGTTATTCATTTTATTTATCATTTCCTTTATATGGTATTTAGTAAAATATAATAACATCTATAAATATTT
>JAFXOB010000200.1 GCA_017529005.1 Elusimicrobiota bacterium | reverse complement strand
AACCTCAACCTGAACCTCAACCTGAACCTGAACCGGCGCCTGAACCTGAACCGGAACCGGTTAAAGAAATAAAACAAGCAATACAAGAAGCAGTAAAAGAAGAGAAAAAAGAGTTTACAATAGATTTTGAAAAGTTATCAAAACAAAGTTTATTTGAGTTTAATTCGGATAAAGTATCAGAAGATAGTTATGCAGCATTAGATATAGTAGCAAATTTCTTAAAGGAATCACCGAATGTAACAGTAAAAGTAGAAGGTCATACTGATAATATAGGAACAAAAGAGTATAACCAAAAATTATCTGAAAGAAGAGCAGCATCGGTAGCAAATTATCTTATAGATAAAGGCGTAGATAATAGCAGAGTCACAATACAAGGTTTTGGATTTTCTAAACCGATAGCAAGTAATAAGACTGCAGAAGGAAGATCAATGAACAGAAGAACAGAGATAAAATTTAGTGTAAAGTAAAATACTTTAAAATAAAAGTTATATAATAGAAAGGAAGGGAATAAGTTCCCTTCCTTTTTTATTGGAATCTCGTTGTTTGTTGTCATTCCGTGCTTGACACGGAATCTATGAAAAATTGTCCGAAGGACACATTTATTCATCATTACTAGTTGCTAATTATTTATTATCTCGTCTATATCAAAACCCTTGTTGTGGGTAGCATTTTCAATAATTACACAATTTTTTTCATCTAAACATTGTAATGTAAGCCAACAAGGTATAATGGTGTCTTTTTTACCGATATAATGAGTTTGCGGTATATTGGGAATAGTATTTAAGTCCAAAGAATATTTTAAAGGAACGTAACCAAAATGTTTTGTCCATCTTGTGTGGTTTAAAAGTCCTGCAATTGTAATCCATCTAATAATTTTTAGTTCTTCTTGATAATGGTTTATTATAAGTCCGCAAAGTAAAGCTCCACCGGAATATCCTATTAAAATTATATTTCTACCATCAGCAATTTTTTTTATGGCTTGTGCCATATTATTAAGTATTTTGTATGAAAACCTGCCGGTAGTCCAATCAATTTTATCATAACTGTTACTTTTAATGTATTGGCATGGCCTTGCCAAATATACCACGTTCTCAGAGGTATCGTTAAAAGCAATGTTTCTTAAAAAATAACTTTTAGGTGTTGGATCTGTTGTTGGGTAACCATTTGAATTGTATGCATTGCCGTCACCTTCAATATAAATTTTTATTAACGAATCTTTATCTTTTATTTTTTGCCAACTTGCTAAAACATAATCGTCCGTTTTAATTTCTTTATACAAAAAGTCTTCTGGTGGTTTGGTTTTCAGTGTGGAGCAAGAACAAAATGTTAATAATATAAAAAATATAAAAATTTTTTTCATTTTATTTTATTACTTGTCTTAGTATATCGTCTGTTTCAACAAAATTTATTGCTTTGTCAAAATAATCTTGTTCCGATAAGACCGTATAATAATTTTGTTTTATTGTCGGTGCAAGTTTTAATGCTTGTATAAATTCTTGCTTGTTTATAGGATCTTGAGCTACGAAATTAAAGAACCCCGTTTTTAATAAAAAGTCTTTTACTTGTTTATGACGATTGTTTTGTAGGAAAGAACATAAATATGTTGCAATTCCTACTTGTAAACCATGCTGTTTATGATTTGTAAGTACAACGTCTAGAGCATGTGATATTAAATGTTCACTCCCGCTTGCAGGTCTTGAAGAACCTGCAATTTCCATAGCTATACCGCTTAACACAAGAGAATTTACCATTCTATATTTGAATTCGTGGTCTTCCGGTTTTAAATTATTACATAAATATACTATATCTAATGAATTGTGTGCCATAAGACCTGCAAAATCGTTAAAATATTCGTATCCTTTTAGAAAAGATTGTTTCCAATCCCACAATGCTGTTATTTTGGAAATAGTGTCACCTATACCGGAATAAAGTGAAGATTTCGGTGCAGTTTCAATTGTTTCAATATCTGCAACTACTCCATAAGGAATTGTAGATTTTACACTTTTTCGTTTACCTGCAACAAGCAGCGACGTGTTCGGACTACAAAAACCGTCATTAGATACCGATGTTGGAACAGTTATATAAGGTAATTTTAGTATATGTGCACAATATTTTCCGTAATCTAAAGCTTTTCCACCACCTATCCCTAACAATACTTTAGTTGTGGACGGAATTTTAAATGCAGTATGTATTGCATTTTCTATGTTTATATCGGCAATATTATCTTTATGAACAATTTTTATATTGTACTTTTCAAGGTTTGGATAAAGTTTATCTGCAACAATGTTTTCTATACCATCACTAAAAAACAGAGCAATTTGTGTAAAATTTCTGTCGATAAGATATTTTCCTATTTTTGCTATTTTACCACTGCCTATTTTTAACAATGACGGAATATTTATTTCTTTATTGTTCATATATGCTCCTGATATAATTTAGTATATCTCTGAAATCGTTAAATGTTTTTGTTTTTATATTATCTTTTTTGCATAGTTCCAAAAGCATATCTTTTGCAAAAACAACATCTGCAATTTGTGCAGACTTGAAATCCGGTTTACCGTCACCGGCATATATAGTAAAAAACCCTTCATCTTTTAATTTTTGAACTATTGCTTGTTTGGATATTCCTGTATTTGCATTATAGTAAGGTGAATTTTGTTCAGGTGCAACAAGTTTCATTCCATCTTGTTGAGAATATGTCGCATCGTTTGAAATTAGTGTTATGTTATATTTTTGCAGGGAGTCAAAAATTCTTTTTTTTATGTAATAGTTTGTTCCGGCGCTACAAATATAAAAAGGAATTTTTTTATTCATACAATATTTTGCGGTGTCATAAAAGTAAGTATCAACTTCTATTGTGGAAATGAACTCGTCTAACTGTTGTTGAGTTAAATGTATTTGAGAAAATATTCCGGTAAGAGCATCTATATGTTTTATTTTTCCGTCAAGATAATCCTGCCATGGTGCAAGAGCATCTTTTTTATCTTTTAAAAGATTATCTATTACCATATAGAAGAAATCTTTTTTTGATATTGTTCCGTCAAAATCACTTATTAAAACAATTTTATTTTTCATAATAAATTATTATATAAAATTTAGAATAAATTTTGATTAAAAAATCAACTTATTTTTTCTTGATTTAAGATATAGTATTTTTATAAAATTATATGGTCGTACTAATTTAAAATTTAGGTTAAAAAAAACTGTATGAAAAATTTAATGAAAATATTTTTTAACAGGGGTTATTTTTCTTTTTGTATAACCCAATTTTTAGGTATATTTAATGACCACTTTTTTAGGATAGCTTTGGCAACATACATAATGCTTGGTGCAACGCAGCTATCGGGCGGAACAAAATACTTTTTAGCATCGTTTTTAATAGCAGTATTTATGTTACCATCATTGTTGTTTTCGGCAACGGCAGGTGAAATTTCCGATAAGTACAGAAAAGATGTTGTTATAAAAATAATAAAGTTAGCACAGTTGATAATAGGTTTTATAGCAATAGCGGGATTTTTATTGCACAGTGTTACCATACTGATAATATCTCTTTTTATATCCGGAACATTGTCTGCTATTTTTGCTCCGGCAAAATATAGTGCCGTTCCTGAAATGTTGGAACACGATCAACTTGTTGCAGGAAACACTATTGTTCAAGCAGGAACATATATTTCTATGCTTTTAGGAAACATTTGTGGTATATTAGTATATTCTATAGATAAAGGTTGGCTTATACTTATATATTTAGTTGTTGCAGTAACCGGCTTTTTATTTTCACTTCTGATACCTGAACTTAAAACAAATACACAAAAGTTTGATATATCAAAAAATTTCATTAAAACTACAATAAAAAATATGTCGTACTTAAAATATACAAAAGATATTTATATGTGTATTTTAGGTATATCCTGGTTTTGGTTTGTAGGTGTAGTTTTAGTTTATCAAATTCCCAACCTTGCAGAAATTGTGTTAAAAGGGCAACAAAATTTATATATCTTTTTAGCATTGTTACTTTCTTCAGGTGTTTTTGTAGGAGTATTGCTTTCATATTTCTTATTAAAAAAAGAAATATCTGTAAAATATGTTCCTATTTCCGTAATTTTTATGACTTTGTTTATTGTAGATTTGTCGTTTAGTGCAAAGTATGTTCATTTGGCACTTACAACAAATATTGCGTTAAGTGATTTCCTTTCAACTTTTTCCGGAATAAAAATAATAATAGATGTGTTTGCTTATTCCGTATTTGCAGGTCTTTATATTGTTCCGTTAATAACATTGTTGCAGGTTTTAGCTAACTGGAAAATAAGAGCAAGAGTGTTTGCTACAAATGCTATTGTTAATGTTTTGTTTATGATAGCAGGTTCTTCGGTTTGTTTCTTGTTTATAAAAATGGGACTTGCTTTTCCTATAGTTTTAACATTGATAGCATTGTTTAATGTGTTTGCAGCAATATATATAAGTACACTTTTACCTGCACATTTGTTAAGAATAGTAGCTAAAAGATTTATAGATGTTCTTTATAAGATAGAAGTTGTAGGTATGGAAAATTTTGAAAAATGTAAAGGTGGAACACTTATTATTGCCAATCATACCTCTTTAATAGACGGTCTTATACTTTCGGTTACTTTCGGTGAAAAACTTTCATTTGCAATTAACAGTGACGTAATAAATAAATTTTGGTTAAAACCTTTCTTAAAGATAATAAAATATTTCCCTGTAGATAACACAAATGTAATGGTCGTTAAATCCATAATTGATGAAATAAAACAAGGTGGAATAGTTGTAATATTTCCGGAAGGAAGAATTACTACTACCGGCGGACTTATGAAAGTTTATCCGGGACCTGCAGTTATTGCAGATAAAAGTAACGCCGATATTTTACCTATATGTATTGAAGGAATACAATATTCCGACTTTTCATATTTCGGTGCAAAGACAAAAAGTAAAAGACAAAGAAAAATTAAACTTACTATTTTGCCTCCGAGAAAATTGAACGTAAATCAATCGTTGTCCGACACAAGAAGAAGAAATATTGCTATGACAAGACTTTACGATATTATGTGCGAAATGAAATTTGCAAGTAATTTTTCAGATAAAACCTTGTTTGAATCTTTAATTGACAGTTTATCTTTGGTTGGCAGAAGAAAAGAAATTTTAGACGATATTAATAGACAACCTATAACTCTTGGCGGTTTCTTAGGTGCAGTTTTTGCATTTACGCATAAGATAAGTAAACAGACTGAGAATAAAGAATATGTGGGTATTATAGGTGCTAACTCAAAAACAATGATAGAAATATTTTTTGCATTGTCTGCATTAAACAGAATTCCTGCAATGATAAATTTTACCGACAGTTTAGAAAATATACTTTACAACTTACAAAATGTAGGCATAAAAAAAGTTTATACTTCACATCGTTTTATAAAAGCTTCAAAATTAGAAGAATTAACGGAAACTTTAAAAGAAAATAAGATAGAAGTTATTTATGCTGAAGATATTAAAGACAGTTTTACTATGTTTAACAAGATGGCAGCATACATAAAATCTTATTTTCCGAGAACATATTATAAAAAGATATGTTCTACTTTTGATGTATTTGCACCGGCGGTTATTCTTTTTACATCCGCATTTAAAGGTAAAAGTAAAGCTGTTGTTTTGTCGCACAAAAATATACAAGCTTCAAGAGCACAACTTTCAAGTGTTATGGATTTCGGTATAATGGATAGTTTCTTTAATGCAATGCCGATATTTTCATCGTTGGGTCTTGTTGCCGGAACACTTTTGCCTCTTTTGAGAGGTATAAAAGTTTTTGAGTATCATTCGCCGTTACATTATAAGATGGTATCGGAGCTTGTATATGATACCGATTCTACCGTTTTATTGGGAACGGATACTTTCCTTTATGGGTATGCACAAAATGCTCACCCTTATGATTTTTATGCAATAAGATATGTTATTGCAGGAATAGAAAAACTTAAAGAAGAAACTATACAAATTTGGGAAGAGGATTTCGGTAAAAGAATTTTTGAAGCTTACGGAACAACCGAAACAGCTTCAACAATTTCAATAAATACTCCTATGTATTTTAAAGAGTATAGTGTAGGAAGACTTTTGCCGTCTGTAGAATGTAAGTTGGAATCTACAACGGCTTTTGTAGGATCAAGTCATTTACTTGTAAAAGGTCCTAACATAGCAAATTGTTATATAGAGAATAGACAACTTGTATCTAAAAAAACCGAGGGAGAATGGTTTGATACAGGTGATATAGTTGAAATAGACAGAGAAGGTTTTGTGTTTATGAAAGGTAAATCCAAAAGATTTACAAAAGTTGACGGCGAAAGTATATCGTTAACGGAACTTGAATTCAGTATATCAAACATTTGGAAGGAATCTAAAAATGCAGTATTGACGGTACAAAACAACAGAAAAAAAGAAATAGTGTTGTTTACCACAAACCAAACGGCAACTTTGGAACAGTTGGAAAAAGAAGCTCAAGAACAAAAAATTGAAAATTTTGTGTTACCTAATAAAATAATAATTGTTGAAAAAATTCCTATTTTGGGAACAGGTGCTACCGATTATACAAAGTTAAACGAAATGTTTAAGGAACTTAATAAATGATGAATACACTAGTAAAAATTTTATTTAATAAAAAATTAATAGTTGCTTTAGCTAAATTTTTCTTAAGGGTTCAAGTAAAAGGTTTGGATAATATAAAAGACTTGCAAGATAAGGTTTTGTTTGTTGCAAACCATAACTCTTTTATAGATGCCCTTTTATTGTGGGCATTTATTCCTGAAGAACTATGTTTTACAATTAATCCGATAGTTGCAAAAAAGTGGTATGTAAAACCATTGTTAAATATTGCAAAGTTTTTTCAGATAGAGCCGAACAATCCTATGGCAGTAAAGTCTATGATAAGGGAAGTAAATAACGGACACAAAATTGTTATTTATCCTGAAGGTAGAGTTACTTCTACAGGTAGTATGATGAAAATTTATCCCGGTCCTGCAATGATTGCGGATAAAACAAATGCGCAGATAGTTCCTATATATATAGATGGTACTCAATATACAATTTTTTCATATTACAGAAACAAGGTTAAAATAAAACCGAGAACAAAAGTTGTATTAAATATTTTTAAACCTACAAAATTAAATATAGATAAAGATTTGAAAGGTGAAGAAAGGAAAAAAGAAATTACAAAACAACTTTTCGATATTATGACAAATGCAAAATATTATTCTGCAAGTGACGATAAAACATTGTTTGAATCTTTAATTGAAGCAAAGAATTTTGCAGGAAGAAGATTTAAGGTTGTAGAAGATATAGCAAGAAAACCTATAAACTACGGTCAACTTTTAACTGCTGCATTTGTTTTAGGTAAACAATTTACAAAACATAGTAAACAAAAAGAAAAAGTGGGATTCTTAATGCCTAACGCTGCAGCATCTGTAGTTGCGGTTTTCGGTATGCAGGCATACAGTATTGTTCCTTGTATGTTGAACTTTTCTACAGGAACCAAAAATATGATTTCTTGTTGTAAAACTGCCGCAATTAAAACCGTTTACACTTCAAAACAGTTTGTTGTAAAAGGTGGTTTTACAGATCTTATAAAAACAATGGAAGATGAAGGTCTTCAAATAATTTATCTTGAAGATTTAAAAAAAGAAATAACTTTACAGGAAAAACTTACAGGTCTTTTTGCTTCTTTCTTTCCTAAATATTATTACAACAAAATTAAAGGTGATGTTTCCGTAGAAGAACCGGCAGTAATTCTTTTTACCAGCGGGTCCGAAGGTGTACCTAAAGGTGTAGCTTTAAGTCATAGAAATATTCAAGCAAACTTGAACCAAATAAGAGCAGTTTTGTTCTTTGATGTTCAAGATAAATTTTTTATGGCATTACCGATATTTCACTCTTTCGGGTTTACTTGCGGAATGGTGCTTCCCGTAACAAGTTGCATAAAAGTGTTCTTTTATCCTACAACTTTACATTATAAGATTATTCCGGAACTTATTTATGATACAAACTCAACAATTACATTTACCACACCTACTTTCTTTAGCGGGTATGGTAAAAGCGCTCATGCTTATGACTTTTATTCCATAAGAATAGCAGTTGTAGGTGCCGAAAGAGTTAAAGAAGAAACGGTAAAAAGTTTGTTTACCAACTTTGGTATAAGTTTGTTGGAAGGTTACGGAGCAACAGAAACGGCTCCTGTTCTTTCCGTAAATACACCGATGTATCATAAAAAAGGTTCCGTAGGTAGAATTTTCCCGGGAATACAAATGAGATTAGATGAAGTTCCGGGAATAAAAGACGGTAAAAAGTTGGTGGTTAAAGGCAGAAATGTAATGTTAGGTTATATAAAGAGTGATAAACCGGGTGTAATACAACCGTTGGAAGATGGTTGGTACGATACCGGGGATATAGTTTCTGTAGATAAAGATAACTTTATAACCATAAAGGGTAGAGCAAAAAGGTTTGCTAAAATTGCCGGTGAAATGGTATCTTTAACTGCCGTAGAAGAAATGATAACTGCTTTATGGCCTACTTATCAGCATGCAGTTGTGGCTATACCGGATGAAAAGAAAGGTGAACAGTTAATACTGTTTACTACAAGACCTAATACAACTTTTAGTGAAATAAGTGCAGCTTTTAAAGCGCAAGGTTCAAGCGATTTGTTCGTTCCTAAAAAGATAAAAGTATTAGAAGAAATGATTATTATGGGTAACGGTAAAGTTGATTATGTTACCCTTGTCCAAAAAGCCACGGAACTATTTAGTTAAGTTTTCGCTTTGCGAAGATTTGGGGAATAGAAGTTTGGAAGTATAGAAGTATAGAAACTGATAGATTGCCACAGGGCTAAAGCCCTTCGCAATGACAAAAGTCGTCATTACGAACGAAGTGAAGTAATCCAAGTAGTAGTTGTTTCCATGCATCCTTTCATCCATACATTCATACCTCAAAAAAGATAACGAATTATAAAATATTCAAAATAATTTATAATGTATATTATATAATACATAAATAAAAGAAGGACGCATAGTATGAGTACAAGAGAAGATGTAAGAAATGTAGCAATAATAGCCCATGTTGACCATGGTAAAACGACAATAGTAGATTCAATGTTAAAGGTTGCCGGTGAATGGACAGTTACAGATGATGAAGCACAAGATACGGTTTTGGATTCCGATCCGATAGAAAGGGAAAGAGGTATCACCATCCTTGCAAAGTGCACTTCAATAAAATATAAGGAGCATACAATAAACATAGTAGATACTCCGGGACATGCCGATTTCGGTAGCGAAGTTGAAAGAGTATTGAAAATGGTAGATAGTGCAATTCTTATGGTAGATGCGGCTGAAGGGCCTATGCCGCAAACAAGGTTTGTTTTAAGAAAAGCATTGGAACTTGGTTTAAATCCTATAGTTGTTATAAATAAAATGGATAAACCACAAGCAAATGCAAGTAAAGCAATAGATGATATATTTGAATTATTTATGAAACTTGGTGCAACAGACAGACAACTGGATTTTCCTATATTTTATGCTTCCGGCAGGGAAGGTTGGGCAAGTACAAAGATAGATGCTAAAGGAACAGATGTTTCGCCGTTACTTGATGGCATAATAAAATATGTTCCGGCACCTGAAGCAGATAAAGATAAACATTTGCAAATGCAAATAACAATGATAGATTATAATAATTTTTTAGGCAGAGTAGGTATCGGTAGAATTTTGAACGGTTCAATTAAAAAAGGACAAACAGTTCTTCTTGTAAACAAAGATGGTTCAACTCAAGCAAAGGCAGTAAAAATAGAAAAGTTTTTAGGACTTTCAAAAGTTGAAGTTGAAGAAGCTTGGGCAGGGGATATTGTTTCAATATCCGGTCTTGAAGGATTAAAAGTTGGTGATACGGTTTGCGAATTGGAATATCCTTTACCGCTTGAGCCGTTATCTATAGATGAACCGACAATTTCAATGGACTTTTTGGTTAACGATTCACCTTTTGCAGGCAGAGAAGGAAAATTTTTAACATCAAGACACTTAAAAGCAAGACTTGAAAAAGAAGCTCAAACAAATGTCGGCTTAAAAGTTGAAGAACTTGAAGGTGAAGGAAGATTTAAAGTTTCAGGCAGAGGGGAACTTCATTTAACCGTTCTTATAGAAAATATGAGAAGAGAAGGTTTTGAACTTGCAGTATCAAGCCCGGAAGTTATTTTTAAAGAAGTGGACGGAAAAATGTGTGAACCTATGGAATACCTTATTCTTGATATAGATTCCGATTTTCAAGGTGTTGTTTTTGAACTTATCGGTAAAAGAAGTGCACAACTTGAAAATATGGTTAGTGAAGGCAAAGACCATTTAAGACTTGAATATGTTATTCCGTCAAGAGCATTGATAGGATTTAAAAACGAATTTTTAACGGCAACAAAAGGTACCGGAATTATGCATCACAGTTTTTACGGATATTTTCCTAAAGCGGATATTTCTTCGTTAAGAGGTAACGGAGTATTTATTGCTATGGCTCCCGGAAAAACCACGGCTTATGCTTTACATAATTTGGAAGACGGCGGTGAAATGTTTGTAGGTCCGGGAGAGGAAGTTTATGAAGGTATGATAGTCGGTCAAAATTCAAGAGAAAGAGACCTTGTAGTTAATCCGTGTAAACCCAAAAAACTTACAAACATGAGAAGTAAAGCTGCAGATGAAGCATTAACTTTAACACCGCACAGAGTTATGAGTTTAGAACAATCTGTAGAATATATTGCTCCGGACGAACTTGTAGAAATTACACCTACATCGTTAAGGTTAAGAAAAAAGATATTAAATGCTTTGGACAGGAAAAGAACAGCAAGAAACGAAAGATACGAAGAAGCCCAACTGGAACAAGAAGATTAGAAAATATAATTGAAAAGTTTTTTTGATTTTTTAATGAATTTAATTGAAAAGAAGAAAAATTACAATACAAAGGTTCTTACAAATTTGTAAACTAAAGAAAGGTTTTCTTTTGAAAGTTTATCTAACATCAAATTTATATCTTTTTTCAAATCTTTTTCACTTTGCAGATGATAAAATTCAAACAAGTCTTTAGGTTCAACTTTTAATGCAGTTGCTAATCTTCCGATAAGTTCGGAAGAAGGAAAACTTCCACCAGCTTCAATCCTGCTTATGTGTTTAGGATCAACATCAACTAAATCTGCTAACTGGCATTGCCTTAAACCATTTTTAAGTCTATATTCTCTAACCTTTAAACCGAATAATAATTTAATATCTTTTTTCATTTTAAATACCAACCTTATATAAATGATAATAATTATAAAACCCAATTTTAACATCTTAATAAGTCGGTATTTGCTTAAAAATTACTTATTATGTAGAATTATTATATATAATAGGTATATTTTAGTCTAATTATTACCTGTTAGGTATGAATATATAGGAAAATGAAAAATGGACAATAGTTTAACTTTTGACAAAATACTGGCTATTTGTTCAAAAGAAAATGTATCAGGTATTTATTGTTACGAAACAAAAGATGGAATAAAAATTACTGATATTTCTCAATTAAATGAAAATAATAGTAATTATATTTCTTTTGATCATAGAATACAGAAGAATTACGAAATAATTTCTTGTTCAATAATTTCATTAAATGATTATAAATGTAGATTTAATGGAAATAAAATTGATAGCACTACTTCAGCTGAAAAAATAATGTTGGTATGGACACAAAAAAGTAGAAAGTAAGATAATATCTAATTTTTTACTAATTATTAAAAAATATTAAAGAGTTAGCAAATGGAAAATTCAAAAGTAGAAGAAAAAGTTTTTAATGAAATTAAAAGAAAATTTAAAGAAAAGGGATATGATAATGTTATAGAACATTATAGTGGTTATGGCACAAATAATAATGGCAAAACAAAAATTAATATAGATTTTTTATCAGTAGATAAAAATACAAAAATACCATTGTTGGCATTTGAATTAAAAAGAGTACAAAGTATTAAAGAAATACGACAACCAAAAAAATATATGTTTGAAGAAGTCATATCTTCAATAAAACATATAAGAAATATTTATAAAGATATCAAATACTTGGAATTTTATTTGATTATAGTTGATAACAATATCAACTATAAAATATTCGAGGTAAATATTAAAGGAGAGTATAAGCAAGTTGATAGGATAGATGATATTCTAAATAAATCAAATAAAACAATAAACACTTATATTTCAGGAACAGAAAAAACTCTTGATAAAATAAAATTTTTTTCAAAAATATTTATATATGTCTTCAGCATATTTTTTATTGCTTTGGTTGTATTAAGTATGTTTTATTCTAATATAGATTGGTGTTGTATTAAATATCTAATTATAACACTTCTAATAATATACGGATTGTGTATTATTCCATATATTAAAGAGATAAATTTATGGGGGTTGCGAATTAGAAATTTTGATATGGATAAATAAAGGAGAGTTTATGAAATTTTTTAAATTTTTTATTT
>JAFXOB010000199.1 GCA_017529005.1 Elusimicrobiota bacterium | reverse complement strand
TTTCCTGATTTCATTTCAGAAGATTCTTTTTTCTGCCCTCTTGTTTTTTTTGAGTCAGTAGAAGTTGATTTGTTTTTATTGAGTTCCTTTTTTTCAGCTGTTTTAGAATTTTTTGGAGCTTTTTTCCCTGATTTAGACATCGATGTACTTGCAGAACCAATAGCCTTTCCTTTTTTTCCGGTTGATTTTGAACCGGAACTGTTTGTTGATGATTTCTTTATTTTGGTTTCTTCTGTCGTTTCTTTTTTTATTGATGTTTTTTGTGTTGTCATATTTTAATCAACTCCTTCTTCTAAAATCTTCAAAAATCTACTTGATTGCTTGTTTTGCGGCCTCTATAATTTTTTCTGCTGTTTTTTCACCTATTCCGGGCAATGTTGTTAAATCTTCAGGCTTTAATTCAGCTATTTTATTTATATTTGTAAAACCTGCTTGAACTAATAATTCAATAGTTTTATCACTTATTCCTTTTAATTGTTCTAAAGCAGAAGCTTTTGTAGCTATTTTTTGTTCCATCTCTTGCTTTTTTTGTTCTTCGGATTTTACATCTATGTGCCAACCTGTAAGTCTTGCGGCAAGTCTTACATTATGTCCTAATTTTCCTATTGCCAAAGATAACATATCATTTGAAACAATAACTTCAGCTTTCTTTTCTTCTTCCGAAATAATAGCAACAGTTAAAACTTTTGCAGGAGATAATGCTGAAGTAATATATTTAACAGGATCATTGGAGAAAGGAATTAAATCAATTCTTTCACCTCTTAATTCGTCTATAATGGGTTTTATTCTTGCGCCTTTTACACCTACACAAGCTCCAACCGGATCTACTTTTGAATTGTGAGAAATAACTGAAATTTTTGTTCTTAGTCCCGGTTCTCTAACAATGTTTACTATATCAACAACTTTTTCATAAATTTCCGGAACTTCCAATTCGAATAAAACTTTTACTAAATCCGGATGAGTTCTTGATAAAACAATATTTGGTCCTTTTGTATTTTTTTCAGCTTTAATAATTAATGCTCTTATGTGTTGTCCTACAGAAAAACTTTCTTTAGCTACTTGTTCGGAAACAGGAAGAATAGCTTCTGTTTTTCCTAAATCAACTATTATATTTTTGTTTGAAATTTTATATATTGAACCATTTATCATTTCACCGATTTTTGCTTTCATTTCTTCATATAAAGAATCTCTTTCTGATTCTCGTATTTTTTGTACTATAACTTGCTTTGCCGTTTGTGCAGCTATTCTTGAGAAATCATCTGTATCTAAAGGAATTTTTATTTCTTCACCGAGTTTTGCTTCTTTTGCATTTTCATCTTTAATTGAAACTTCAAGTAAAGGATTATTAACATTTTCAACAACTTTTTTTATTACATAGGCGGACATTGCTCCTGTTTCGGGATCGACTTTGGCTTCAACATTTACAGCTTTTCCTACATGTTTTTTATATGCGGAAACTAGAGCATTTTCTATAACATGTAAAATTTCTTCCTTTGGAATTTTTTTCTCTTTTTGTATTGTTTCGAGTGCATTTATAAGTTCACTAGACATATTTCCTCCATTAATTTTCTGAATCTACTTGTGCTCTTAATATTTTTAAAATTTCTATTTCTACAATTCCGTTAGTTACATCATTAATCACAATTTTATTATTTGCGACTGCAACGAGCTGTCCCTTAAAATGTTTTTGGTTATTTATTGCAGCCACTGTGGTAACCTTTATACAAAAACCTTTAAATCTTAAAAAATCTTTTTCTTTCTTTAAAATTCTATCTATTCCAGGAGAAGAGATTTCTAAAATATAATGTTCTTTTATCGGATCGTCTTTATCAATTTCATCTCCGAATAAATGACTCATTTTAGTACATAAATCAAGATTTACGCCATTAGGATGATCGATATAAATTCTCAATATATTTTCTCCGTTTTCTCTAACATATTCAACGTCAACTATTTCAACATTTTCTTTTTCTGCTAACGGTAAAATAATTTTTTCTATTTGTTCTGATAAATTCATAATTATTCCTATAAAAACTAAAGGTGACCTTTTGGGCCACCTTTGTAAGCTTTAATAATTATACTAAATTAAGTATAACTATTGCAACTAAATTTATTTTGCCTTTCCTTGATTTGCTACCGCTTCCATAGCTTTTTTAACAGCTTCCGGATCACCTACATAATAACTCTTTATAGGTTTTAAATTTTCATCTAATTCGTAAACTAAAGGCATTGCAGTAGGAATATTTAAG
>JAFXOB010000027.1 GCA_017529005.1 Elusimicrobiota bacterium | reverse complement strand
ATGTTGTTGGAATATATAATGAAAAACAACCAAAAATATAAATTGAAAGAAGAAGATATTGGTTTTAATTTATGAGTATTTACGATAAGATTAAGAAAGAAAATTATAATTTAATAGAAAAGCAAAAACAAAATAAAGATATAATCTTAAAAGGTTATCCATATTGGTTAACGGTAGATCCTACTAATATTTGCAATCTTGAATGTAGATTTTGCCCTACCGGACAAAAGAGAGGATCAAGACCGCAAAAAGTAATGGATATGAATCTGTATAAATCAATAATGGATAAAATAGGAAAATATTTGTTGTATGTTGAATTTTGCAATTGGGGTGAGCCTTTACTCAATAAAAATATGGCTCAAATGATAAAAATTGCAAAAGAATATGAAGCACAAACTTTCTTATCTACAAATTTAAATGTTAATCTTACAGAATCTTTAGCGGAAGAAATAATAAAATCCGGTCTTGATAGAATGACTATTTCTATAGATGGAGCCAGTCAGAAAACTTATGAAATATACAGAAAAAACGGTAATATAGATTTGGTATTTAAAAATATTAAATTGTTGGCTGATGCCAAAAAAAAATTAAATTTAAAGACACCTCATTTACATTGGCAATTTCTAGTTTTTAAACATAATGAGCATGAAATTGAAATTGCAAGACAAATGTCTAAAAATATAGGTGTAAACGATATTGGCTTTACTGCTCCTTTTTGTGATATAAGTTGGGCATCAACCATAAATGAATATAATAATTATATTGTTAAAGAAGAACCTAATAGGAAAGAGAAGGAAATTGTATTTAAAAATGCGGATAAACAATTGTGCAATTGGTTGTGGGATGCGATCACTATAAATGCAGATGGTTCAATTTCACCATGTTGTTCCGTAGAAGATAAAAAAGATGATTTTGAAGTTTTTGATTCTAACAAAGATTTTTCGGAAATATGGAATAGTCCTAACTATGTTCAAGCAAGAAAATATGTGTTAAATAGGACAAAACCGGATTTTGATAACGTTTGTACAAAATGCAATCATATAGGGGCAAGTAATCATAGAAATATATTCGTTAATAATAAAAACATTTTTCAAAATAATAGCGAACAATGTGCAGGTAAAAATTTAGTTGAACAAAATAGGGATTTGAATTTTATAGAATATGAGGAACAAAAAGTAATTTTAAAATCTTATCCTACATCTATATTTGTTCAAATAGATGCTCCTTGTAATATAGATTGTTTGTTTTGTTCAAGACCTGAAATTTATCCGTATTTTAATTTAGACGAATTCAGAGCTAAATATGAAGAAAAATTATTGCCTGTTTTGCAAAGAGTGGAGCGAATAAATATTACAGGTTCCGGTGAATTGTTATTATTACCTGAAGCAAAGAGAAATTTAGACTATTTCAATCAGTTCAGTCTTGCTGAAAAAATGTTTGCGACGAACGGTTCTTCATTAACACCTAAAATGGTTGACCATATAATAGAAAGTGATAATAGATATTTGATACATGTTTCCATGCATTGTTGTGATCCGTTAACACATAAGAAAATGACAAGAGCAAATACTTTTGCTGCTGTTATGCAAAATGTTAATTATGCAATGAAAGCTAAAAAACAAACAAATAAATTAAGAATAAATTTTATTTTTGTGGCTACAACCGAAAATATAGATAAGTTACCGGATTATGTTAAGTTTGCAGCAGAAAAAGGAGCAGATGCTGTTGTTGTTTATTATAATTTCGTTTATAGATTAGATCAAAAATATTTGTCTACTTATTTTTGTAAAGATAAAACAAATCAAATGTTTGATGAAGCAGAAAGATTGGCAAAAGAGCTAAATGTAAATTTACAGTTGCCGCAAAGATATAAACAAAAAGAGTATCTATGTGAACAAAAATGTAGAGAAGCATGGACACAACTTATGATAAATCCGTCAGGGGATGTTATTACATGTGATGCTGCCGGAGATTTAAGAGAAACAATTTTAGATAAGAAAGATTTTATGGACCTTTGGAACGGAAAATATTTTGTTGAAATAAGAAAAAAATTGTTGAAAGGAAATAGTGCATGTTCTAATTTTTGTATAAGAGCAAATCAGGCATCCATAAATGATTTCAAATCCCATTTTATAACAAGAGGGAAAAGTAAAGAAGAAATAGATAAGTTTATGGAAAACGTTGAGGAAGATAATAATGTTTATATAAACAAAAGACCTGAAATTAATAATATTGATGATAATAATATACATAAACAAAATGCTCTTGTAAGTCTTTATATTATGCAGGGTTGGCAGTATGTTAGAGAAAATGATGAAGAGAAAATAAAAGAGACTTGTGATATGTTAATAGGATTATATGATACTGCTACACCACAAGATAAAGTATATATTTGTGTATATTTAGCAAGAGTTAATATAGATTTTAAAAATTATCAAACAGCAAAAGAATATTTGTTTAAAGCAATTGATATTGAAAAAGAAAATCCATCATTATATAAACTGATGGCAATGGCAGAATTTTATTTAAAAGATTATAAGAAAGCCGAAAGATTATTTTTTAAAGGATTAAAATTTGCAAAAAAAATTAACAATAATTTTGAAATATCCGAAATATATTTTGAAATGTCTTCATATTACGATATGTACTATGTTATATGCGAAAAACAAAATGTGAAAGAAGATATTTATTTAAATACAATGATACAATTGTTAAATAAATCTATAGAATATAATAGTGATAATGTTGCATCAGTTAATAGATTACAAGATATAAAAAAGGAATATAAATTATAGATGAAAGTTTCACTTGTAAAATGTCCGGTTTGGGGAACAAGAGAACCACCGTTAGCATTGGCTCAATTATCGGGAGATTTAAAAGCGGTCGGTATAGATGTTAAATGTTTCGATTTAAATAACTATTTATATAAACACAGAGATACAAGTTTTACTAATTTATGGGCTTGGGAACAGGTATCTTTTTGGAATCAAAAAGAAAAAGTTTTTGAATTTTTCGATTCAATAAAATCCAAATTGGAAGATTATGTGGATTATATTTTGGAAAAGGATCCCAAAATAGTTGGGTTTTCTTTAGAGTCTTCTTCTTATTATTCAACTATTTATGTAAGTGATTTAATAAAAAAAAGAAATAAAAATATAAAAATATTTTTTGGTGGTCAGTTATATTACGATAAAAGAAATATAGAAAGATCTTTTAATGATTCTCAAGTAGATTATATAAATCTTGGTGAAGGTGATATTACCGTTGCCGAACTTGTGAAAATAATATATCAAAACGGAGATATAAACAGCTGTGACGGATTATGTTACAAAGATGGCAATAAAACAATATATACAAAACCGAGAGAAATGTTAAAGAATCTCGATAATTTGCCATATTTAGATTTTACGGATATGAGTTTAGATGATTATGATGATAATGAACATTTACCTCTTCAAACATCAAGAGGCTGTGTTTGGGCTTGTAAGTTTTGCAGTACTCATTCTTTTTGGCCCGGATATAGACAAATGTGCGCAGAAAGAATACATCAGGAAATCTGTTATCACAAAATAAAGTATCCTTTGGCAGGACATATAGATTTTCAGGATTTAGAATTTAATGCCGACGTTAACAGATTAAAAGAATTTTGTGAATTGTTAATAAAATATCCGCCTTTCGGCAGTAAGCAATTTTGGTTGTCTAATGCGATAGTTAATCCTTTAATGACAAAAGATATTTTAGCATTGGTAAAAGAATCCGGTTGTAAAAAACTTATATTCGGTATAGAAACAGGTTCACAGAGAATGTTGAATATGTTTGGTAAAAAATATAAAGTTCAAGATGCTAAGAGAATTATTAAAGATGCTTATGATGTAGGTCTTAAAGTTACGACAAATTTTATGTTCGGCTTTCCCGGAGAGACTGAAGAAGATTTTGAAGAAACATTGAATTTTGTTAAAGAAGTAGGAAAATATATTGAAAGAGTTTACCCGTCAAGAACATATTTCGCTATGGAAGAATTTAGCTATATTTATGATCATCCGGATGAATTTAATATACAAACTCCGTTTAATCATCATTTGTATTGGAAAACTAAAGATGGTAAAAATACTTTTCCTGTAAGATTAAAAAGGTGTCAAAGATTTGAACAAGTTTGTAAAGATTATTCCGTAAATGTTGATTGTGGGGTAAAAACGAATGTTTTAATGGATGAATATTTTAATTTAGGTTTTTACTATGATCATGAAAAACAATACGACAAAGCATTGGAATGTTTTTCAAAATATTTAGAATTGGACAGTCAAAACGAAATAATAAAGAAAAGATATGACGAAATAAAAAGTATGGGTATAAAAAATGGATAAAGATTTTTATTTGCAGGGAACGGATAAAGAAAAAGAACATTTCTCGGGAAACAGAGGAGTTTCTTTTGAGTGGAACATAATTTACAAATGTAATTACAGATGTTCATATTGTATATTTGAAGGGAAATGGGAAGAGTACGGACCAAGAACTGTTTTTAAATCCGTAGATGAATTGATGGATATTTGGAATAGAATTTATGATTTATATGGCAGATGCTCAATAGTGTTTACCGGTGGAGAACCGACAATATATCCTAACTTTTTTGAATTTATATCGAAGTTATCGCAGAAACATTATCCGGTAAATATTTCAAGTAACGGGTCCGGTGATTTGAAAAAAATGGTTGAATTATGTGATAACAAAAAGGTTTCAATGTCTATAAGTTTTCATACACAATTTGATACGGCACAAGAAGTAATAAAAAGAGCAAAATATTTAAAAGAAAAAGGCTTTTTAGCGGAATTTGTTAATTATTGTTGTTGGCCTCCTACTATACCTAGACTTATGGAATATGTTAAAATGTTTAAAAAAGAAGGGCTTGTAATAAAAGCAATTCCTTTTTGCGGTCAATATAACGGAAAAAATTATCCCGATTCATATACCAAAGAAGAAAAAGAAATTTTAGGTATAAATGAAGTTTGGGAAAATAATGTAAAAAGAAAAGGAACTTTGTGTGCAGCGGGACAAAAGTCCGCACTGATTTTTCCTGACGGGAAAGTTGCAAGATGCGGACAAATTGGTGAAAGAATTTTGGTAGGAAATATATTTGATAAAAATTTCAAACTTTTAGATAAGCCGCAGGAATGCGATGTTGATATGTGTCCTTGTTTAAAAGCTGTAGAAGTTGAATAAAAGGAACAAAAAATGAATATTGAAGAATTAAAACAAAAAATGAAAGTTTTACCTAAACACCCGAGAATATATCCTCCGTATAAAATTCATTGGAATTGGGATATTTCGTTTAAATGTAATTATAAATGTTCTTATTGTGAAGTCGTAAGAAGAGATGAAGAATTTAATACACAAATTGCAGACACAGATAAATGGAGAGAAGTTTGGAACAGAATATTTGATAATTATTGGTGTACCCATGTCAGATTTTCCGGTGGAGAACCTACAATATATCCTAATTTCTTACCGTTTTTAGGAATGTTGTTGGAAAAACATACGGTAGATATAACAACAAATTTAAGTTTTGATTTAAATAAATTTTTGGATAAAGTAAAACCCGGAGGACTTTCAATATCTGCAAGTTTTCATCCGGAATTTACCGATTTTGAAACTTTTTTTGAAAAATTAAAATATTTACATTTTCACGGTTTCCCGTCAACATTATCTTATGTAGGATACCCTCCTCATTTAGATAAAATTCCGGAATACAAAAAGAGACTTGAAGATTTGCAGATGTATTTTAAGATAATACCATTTATAGGAAACTATAAAGGTAAAAAATATCCGGAAGCTTACGATGCAAGAGAAAGAAGGTTATTGGAAGGTTTTGCTACGGATTCCAAAGATGAACATTTGAATGATATGAATTCGAGATGGGTTGAGTGGAGAGTAGAAAAAGAAGAAAATAAAGAAACAAGAGATACTAAAATTAAACTTGGGAAACTTTGCAGGATGGGACAAATGTATGCAAAGATACATCCTGATTTAACAGTTACAAGATGTTGTGCCGGTTATCACGGACAACAATCAGGAAGTTTGGGACATTTGTTAGATCCGAATTTTAAATTGTTGGATGATGCACAACCTTGCAGTGTTGATTATGATTGTCCCTGTTTTAAAGGAATGTTTGTCGGTGAAGAAGAAGATAAATGGGAACCTTTATGGGAATCTCTAGATCATCCCATATACAAAGTTGAATATATGAGAGAGTATGCAAAATATTTAAAGGAACAGGGTAAAAAATAATTATGGATAAAATTCAAAACAGAGCGAATATTCGTCCTAACAGATGTTTTTTTACATGGGATATTCAGTATGCCTGCAATTTCAAATGCAGTTATTGTTTTTTTTGTAACAGTTGGGAAGAAGAAAAGAAGAAGAATAGATATCCCGGTTTAGAAAAATGGAAACAGATATGGGATGATATTTGTAAAAAGTATGGTGGAGGACATGTTCATATTTCCGGTGGAGAACCTTTTTGCTATCCTGATATTTTTGAGATAACAAAACATTTAATAAAAAATTTTACTGTAGAATTTGATACTAATTTATCTTGGGATGTGGATAAATTTATGAAAGAAATAGGTCCTGAAAGAGTAAAATTTGCGGCAAGTTTTCATCCACAGTTTGCGAAGTTTGAAGAACATTTAGTTAAAATAAAAAAATTGAAAGATGCAGGTTATGATTTTGGTATAAATTATGTTGCTCATCCTACGCAATTGGAAAATATGCCATATTATAAACAGAAACTGGATGAACTTCATGTATCTTTAGATGTTATGCCTTTTAGAGGAACATATCAGGGTAAAGAATATCCTGTTAGTTACACTGAAGAAGAAAAGAGATTGATAGAATCGGTAGATAAAAATACAGCATCGAGAATGTTGGAAGCTTATGCTCCAAAGAAAAAAGAAGAACAAAAAAATACCGATAATAGTGAAAATAACGAAAAGAAAACAGAACAAAAAGAAGAAGTTAATAAAATACAATCGGATCCGAACGATTCAACTGCTCATTATGCAAAGACAAATAAACATTATCATAAACTTTGCAGAATGGGACAGATGTATACAAAAATACTTCCGAATGGTGATGCATACAGATGTTGCTTACAGAAACCGGAAGGATTGTTAGGCAATTTAATAGACGGAACTTTTAAATTTTATGAAGAACCCAAAATATGTGTTTATGATAAATGTCCGTGTTGGGTTGCAATGATTACAGATGAGGAGGAAAATTGGTTGTTCCATTGGAGAACTCCAAAGGTAAGACCGTTTTTAAACAAATGATAGAATTTGATTGGCTTAT
>JAFXOB010000026.1 GCA_017529005.1 Elusimicrobiota bacterium | reverse complement strand
AACAACTTTATGTAAATATTTTATATCTTTTAATCCTTCGTCAGAAAATCTTAGATGTCTTCTAATCTTTTCTTGAGATATATAAATAATATTTCTGTTAATAACATCCGCTATTTGCTCAAAATCTGCAACTATATACAAAAGCATAGTTTCTCTTTGGGATTGTTTTTCGGTAAGTTCGTTTTGTCCGACTTTTGTTATATATGGAATTATTTCATCTACCAAATGAGAAATTTGTAAACATTTATATTTTATTTTATCTATAACTATTTCATGTCTTGTTTTTAATGCATTTATTGAATCTTTCATTACATCCGAAACAATTTCAGATAATCTTTCTATTTCTTGTTTTGACAATTTAAGAGCTTTTTCCGGTTCTTCTATATATTTTTCATCTATAAAAGCCGTTCCGAAATGTTTTTCGACTGCAGAACTCGGATAAACAAGCATTATAAATTTATGTAACAACGGAACTAACGGCAATATTATAAAAGCGGTAAATAATGTTACCAATGTGTGTGACATTGCTATTTGTCTTGCAATATCGTTCGACAATATAAAATTCGAAGTAAAATATTTAACGAAATAAGTCCAACAAAGTTCCCCTTTATAGTAAACAAAAGATATAAAAGGATATACTAAAACTACACCCAAAATTTGATATCCTAAATGCCAAAGCATAACTCTTTTACCGCTTCTCGGTTGTGTAATTGAAGCAACTATTGCCGTAAAACATGTTCCTATTTGTGCTCCCAAACAAATACAAATTCCTTGTAACAGTGACAATATTCCCGAAGAAGCAAGAACAATAATTATTCCTACCGTTGCGCCGCTGCTTTGCGTAAGAATAGTAAAAAATATACCGAAAAATATCAGCCACAAAGGTGATTGCAAATTTGCAATTGTTTCTAAAAGTTCATTGTTTAATGTTATGGGAAGCATTGAATCCGACATCAGTTTCATACCAAAAAACAAAAGTCCGAAACCGAAAATAGCATCACCTATTTCTATTATTTTTCTTCTTTTCGAAAAGAATGACAAAAAGTAGCCTGCTGCCGTAATAATTAAAGCATAATCAACAAGTTTAAAAGCAACTAATTGCCCCGTAACCGTAGAACCTACCGAAGCACCTATTGTTACAGACATTGCTTGAAAAAAAGTCATAACACCCGCACTTGTAAGTGTTATCTGTAACAACAATGTTGCCGTACTTGATTGATTTATACCGGTAACTATAAAACCGGTAAAAAAGCCTTTTAGTCTTGTATTTGTAAATTTTGTGAGGATTGCTCTTATATTTTGACCTGCAATTTGTTGAAATGCAGAATTAACTTTAAACATACCGAAAAGCAACAGAGCGGCTCCGCCTAACATAGTTGCAATCATTATAAAGATCCAACTTTTACTTAATATTGAAACATTAAAATAAACCGGATCTACCAAAACACCAGCAACATCAACGACAACAGTTAACTTATCTTCCGATTTTTTATTTATGAAAATTTTGGATTTTGCATATCCGTGTTCATCGGTTAATATGTTTTTTTTTCGAACCGAATCATCCGAAGAATCACTGTTTGCAATTATAAACTTAACCTGAGCATTTGGAACCGGATTGTTGTCTTTATCCGTCAATCTGACAACTATACTGTTTTTTATTTCCGTTCCTCTAACGGCAAGTTGTTTATCGCCGGAAATTTTCTCCAAGAAAAAATCCTGTCCTAAACAAACATAAGGGAAAAACATTAAAAATAAGCAAACCAGTATATTTTTTATCTTCATTTTTTTAATGTCTTTTCATTAAAAGAATTTGGCAATAAACTTGATATTTTGACTATTTTAAACTTATCTTCATCCGTATTATAAATAATATCAGCTGTTTTTGAAAATTCCAATATAACTTGTCTGCATGCTCCGCAAGGAGTAACATTACCTTTTTTAGAATATATCGCAACAGCTTTTATATTTTTACAGCCGTTAGAAATTGCGGTAAATATTGCCGTTCTTTCGGCACATATACTTAATCCGTAAGAAACATTTTCAACATTTGTTCCGCAAAAAACTTTATTATTTTCACATAAAACCGCTGCACCCACTTTAAATTCAGAATACGGGCTGTACGAATTTATTGATATCTCTTTAGCATACTCCAGCAATTGTTGATATGCCTGTTTTTTATCCATACATTTTCCATTTTATTTTTTAAAATATTTATCTAAAAATAAACTCAACGATTTATATGCCGGTGCTTTTGTTACCGTTTCAGGTGCGGATTGAACCGCATATTGTAATGCATGCTGACATTCACATTTAAGTTGTCTTTCTGCCATTTTAGGTATCAAATATTTAATTAGTTTTTTACAAGTATTTACATTCGCAGACATAACTTCCAATACTTTTTCCACATCAACTTCATCACCAAGTTTCCAAACATCATAATCGGTAACTAAAGAAATATTTGCATAACAAATTTCGGCTTCTCTGGCAAGTTTTGCTTCAGGAATTGCTGTCATACCTACAACAGAAAAACCATTCGCTCTGTTTACTTTTGATTCCGCTCTTGTTGAAAATTGCGGGCCTTCAATACAAACATATGTAGTATCACTAAAATGATGTTCTATTCCAAGTACCGTAACCGCTTTATGAACAACATCTCTTAAATCATTACAAAACGGATCTGCAAAACTTATGTGAGCAACAATTCCATTACCAAAAAAAGTATTTATTCTGTTTTTGGTTCTGTCAAAAATTTGTTCGGGAATAACAAAATCTTTAGGTTTTATATTTTCTTGTAAAGAACCTACCGCAGTTAAAGCAACAATTTGTTCTACACCTAAAGACTTTAAAGCATAAATATTTGCTCTTACATTTATTTCGGAAGGTAAAATTATATGCCCTTTACCATGTCTTGGTAAAAAAGCAACTCTAACTTCATCAACAGTTCCTACAGTTATCGGAGCCGATGGTTTTCCAAATGGTGTATCTATTTCAATTTCTTTCACATTTTCAATACCGCTTATCTCACTTATTCCGCTACCGCCGATTACTGCAATTTTTACAGGTTCAAGTTTTTTTACCATTTTGCCCCCTATTTTGTTTTATAACTAAATTTTAGTGCATACTATTAAAAAGTTCAATATTTTCTAAACTATTTTTACATCTAAAATTATCAATTGAACATTCTCTCTGTTTAAATCCATATTAAATAAAATATCAAATTTATCTTTATAACCGAATTCATCTACATATTTTGCCGCACCCCAAAAAACAGCCGGGACATTTATACCGTCTTTACAGATTTTTAATCTTAAATGTTCTTGCGTTTGACCTATAACAGCAACTTCTTCAAAGCTGACATTTTTCAACAAAAAGATAGGTGCGGTATTTGATGCACCAAACGGTTCCAGCAATAATAAATCATTATAAGTTTTTCTGTTCACTTCGGTAATTTTAAGTTCGCAATCCACATTTATCTTTTTTGTTACCATCTCATTGGAAATTGAATCTTTAGCTATTTGTTTTATCCTTTTTCTAAATTCGTCCAATTTATTAATTTCTATTGTAAGGCCTGCCGCCTGATTATGCCCTCCAAACTTAATAAGTAAATCTTTTGTTTTATCAAGGGCAGAAACCATATCAAAACCATCTATGGAACGGCAAGCTCCAGTTGCTTCATTCTTTTGTGTATCTTCTATAAATAAAATTACCGGTTTCCCGTACATTTTTACCATTTGTGAAGCAACTATACCCGTAACACCATGTGACAAATTGCTTGCAGAAACAACAAGTATATTATCATTTTCAAGGTCGCATTGTTGTTTTAATAAAATATTGAATTGTTTTATATTTTCATTTTGAAGTTCTTTTCTTTCAACATTTAACTTCTTCAACTCAACAAAAAAATTACCGGCATTATACTTATCATCTGCAAGTAAAAGATTTGCGGCAACACTTGCTTTACCCATTCTTCCGGCAGCATTTAAAACAGGTGCAACATTCCAAGAAATAGATTTTGCCGATATATTTTTATTCTTTAAAAATTCTTCAAAAATATAGAACAAACCTAACCGTTTTGAATAATTTTTTTTCAAAACGGATAACCCGCATTGAACTAACGTTCTATTTTCATTTATAAGAGGAACGATATCTGCAATTGTTCCCAGTGCCACCAAATCAACATTATTTTCAAAAAATTCCAACATTCTTCCGTCTGTTTCATAAATTTTTTTTCTGTATTGTTTTAATAAATCATAAGCTGTTTCTTTTATGTTTTCATTCTTATCAATTTCCATAACTTCATATTGTGTAAATTCTTTTTTTTCAAAATATTCTTCATTGTTCGTAATTATTTTTGAATATTTATTTAAATCTACTTTTTCTAAATTACTTTCTTCTTTTACAACAATATCGTTAACAACTGTGATAAGAAAAATTTCTTCTTTATCTACAGCTAAAACTGCTATTTCTTTATTGAAATATTTACCGTAAGTTTGCATTAATGCTTGTGAAACTTTAAACGAAACTCCGCAACCTGCAAGTTCTTTAAAAGGATAAATGCAGGAAGAAATTTTAGGATCAACAATACAATATGCTTTAGGTAAACCGTCTTGCGGCGGTTCGTGATGATCGGTAACTATAACCTCAATACCTAAATCGTTAGCATAATCTATTTCCGTAACTGCAGATATACCGCAATCAACGGTTATTATAAGATTAACACCTTCCGTTTTGTATTTATCCAATACAGTACATGATAAGCCATAGCCTTCATCGGAAGGTATATACCAAACGACATCCCCGCCCAAAGTAAAAATAGTATTGTATAAAACAGATAAAGATGTTATACCATCAACATCCCTATCTGCATATATAAGAATTTTTTCTTTGGATTCTATGGCTTTTTTTATTCTTGTTACGGCTTTATGAATATCTTCCAAAAGAAAAGGATTTAACAAATCTTCTTTTTTGGGGAAAATAAAATTTTGTATGGTATCAAATTTTTCATATCCTCTGGACACCAAAACTTTTAAAACAACTTCCGGTAAATTTAATTGATGTTGTAAACTAAATATTTGATCTTTATCAATATCTTGAAGTATCCATTTATTCTGTTGCAATTTATCTCCTAATTTATAATATTTTTTATTATTTTATTTCTTTCTGTTTTTTCTTTATTTATTACATAAGCAGAACTCAATATCTCTATAACATTACTTATATCAGTTTTGTTATGTTGTAACTCAAATAAAATATCATCTTTGTGAACAAAATCGCCTGTTTTTTTATGAATAATTATACCACTTACAGAATCTATTTTATCATTAACTTTTAATCTGCCTGCTCCCAACAAACAGGAAGCAATTCCGATATCTCTGGTTTTAGTAAATTTTAAGTATCCTGTTTCTTTTGATTTTATATAGTATATATTTTTTGCTTTACCGAAAACGGAATAATCATCAACAACTTTAGTATTTCCTTTCTGTAATTCTATCATATTTATAAATTTATTTAAGGCCTGCCCGGAACTTATTTTTTCTCCAGCCAAATTTTGTGCATTTTCAAAAGTTTTTGTTAAACCTACATTCAAAATCGTAAAAGCAGATAAATCTATACTCAATTGAACAAAATCATTATATAACTTATTTTTTAAAGCTTCTATCGTTT
>JAFXOB010000198.1 GCA_017529005.1 Elusimicrobiota bacterium | reverse complement strand
TAAATGCAATTACTGCAGTTTCCGGTTCAGGACCGGCTTATGTATTTTATTTTTCTGAAGTAATGAGAGACGCTGCAGAGAAAATAGGTATTCCTGCGGATATGGCTAAAGAGTTGGTTTATCAAACAATATTCGGTTCAGGAAAAATGCTTATAGAAAGCGGTCTTGACGACACAGTTTTAAGAAAAAATGTTACTTCTCCCGGTGGAACAACCGAAAAAGCCATGGAAGAATTTTTAAATAGTGATTTTAAACAAATCGTTTTTTCTGCAATTGAAAAAGCAAAAAAAAGAGCAGAAGAACTTTAATATATAAATAAGTATAAGTAGAGAGGTAAAAGTAATGATTATTAAAGTAAGAGTAATTCCTAATTCAAAAAGGAACGATGTCGTTAGTAGAATTGGGTCAATTTTAAGAGTGAAAATTGCCGCTCCTGCAGTTGAAGGAAAAGCAAATGAAGAATTATGTGATTATTTATCGGATTTTTTCGATGTTAATAGATCTAATGTTCTCTTAAGAAAAGGTGAAAGAGGAAGAGAAAAAACTATAGAAATTACAGGCAGAACAGAAGAAGAATTGGAAGAAGTTTTAGATACAATACCGTAGAAATTAATTTAAATCAAGAGATAAAAATATGAATAATAAAATGCCGGAAACATTATATTGGGAAAAAGGCACACTATTTTTATTAGATCAATTGGAACTTCCAAGTAAAGTTATATACAGAAAATGTAAAACATATACCGATGTTATAAATGCAATCAAAAATATGATTGTCAGAGGAGCGCCTGCAATAGGGGTTACTGCTGCTTATGGTATGGTACTTGCAGGAACAAAAGCTGCAAAGTTTTCGCCGACCGAAAAAATTAAATTTATTAAAAAAGTTTCTGAAGAAATGATACAAGCAAGACCTACAGCAGTTAATTTGAAATGGGCTGTAGATAAGATGTCCGGAATTGTAGAAAAATCATTAAAATTAAATCCTGAAAATTTTGTTGCTGCTTTAGAATCAGCTGCAAATGAAATTTATGACGAAGATATAGAATGTAATAAAACGATGGGTGATTTTGGTGCAAGATTATTAAAAAAGAATTCTATTGTTCTTACTCATTGCAATGCCGGTGCTCTTGCTACTGCAGGTTACGGAACGGCACTTGGAATGATAAGAACAGGTTTTAAAACGGGAAAAATAAAAAAAGTTTTTGTCGATGAAACAAGACCTTATTTGCAAGGTGCAAGACTTACCGCTTGGGAACTTCAACAGGAAAAAATCCCATATACGTTAATTACCGATAATATGGCGGGATATATGATGAAGACAGAAAAAATAGATGCGATTATTGTCGGTGCTGATAGAATTGCTTGTAACGGTGATGTTGCAAATAAAATAGGAACATATTCTTTATCGATACTCGCAAAGTATCATAAGATACCTTTTTATGTCGTTGCACCAAGTTCAACAATAGATTTTTCAACAATGTATGGAACGAAAATAAAGATAGAAGAAAGATCTGCAGAAGAAGTTGTGAAAATAAATGGCAAAGAAATTGCTCCTAAAGGTACACAAGTAAGACATCCCGGTTTTGATATTACTCCGGCATCAAATATTACGATGATTATCACGGAAAAAGGTGTTTTCAAACCAAACAAAATTTCTACATTAAAAAAAATCAAATAAATATAAAAAAAGGTTAAATAAGAAAATGGAAAACGAAAAAAAAGATTATTCAAAAACTGTTAATTTACCTAAAACAGACTTTCAAATGAAAGCAAATTTAGCTCAAAGAGAACCGGACTTCTTAAAAGAGTTATATGATGCTAAAATCTATGAAAAAATGAGAGCAAAAACTCAGGGTAAGAAAAAATTTATTCTTCACGACGGGCCTCCGTATGCTAACGGAAATATGCATAGCGGACATGCTTTAAATAAAATTTTAAAAGATTTTATTTTGAAATATAAAAATATGAAAGGTTTTGACACGCCTTATACACCCGGTTGGGATTGTCATGGTCTTCCAATAGAAACACAATGTTTAAAAGAATTAAAAACAGATAAACATAAAGTGGATAAAAAAGTTTTTAG
>JAFXOB010000197.1 GCA_017529005.1 Elusimicrobiota bacterium | reverse complement strand
TTATTTGTAACCAATATCGGATGTTGTAATAAAACTACCGAATTTTCTTTTATATTTCTATAACATATATTCCAATCTAATAAACATTTAAGTTTTCTTTTAAATCTGTCAAAATAGTTTCTTACCGATAATTTTCTTTCTATTTTAATTTCTTTAAATTCTAATTTATTTGCAATAGTTGTCATATCTGCAAAAACTTTGTTACCGGCATTATTTAAAGATATATCACTTACCTCGACAATCTGAAACAAGTCCATAATTATATTATCTCCATTTTTTCATAAATAATTATTATTTATGATTTTATCGTATATATTAATTAAATTTCTTAACCAAATTTTTTCATCACATTGTTGCATAATTTTTATTCTTGCATTCTTACCATGTTCAACAGCTAACTTTCTATCATTGTAGTATTTCAATATACATAACTTTAATTGTTCCACATTTTTTGGTTCAAATAACAAACCTGTTTTATTATTTTCAACTACTTCCGGAATACCACCTATATTTGAAGATATTGACGATTTACCAAACATTGCTGCTTCAGAATTTATTTTTCCAAATGTTTCAAACCACTCAGAAGGCATAATTACAGATATACAATTTCTATATTCTTGTTCTAAATTTTGTTTATTTAAAGGCCCTAATATTTTTATATTTGTGATATTTTTTTCTTCAATATATTTTTTTTGTTCTATATATTGTCCTGCACCTGCAACATGCAAACAAATATTTTTAGGTAACAATTCAAAAGCTTTTATTAAGGTATTTATACCTTTTATCTTATCTTCTCCACCAGCATATAAAAAATAATTACTTTTTTCTGTTAAAGAATAATCAACCAAATTTTTTTCTTGTTTATTTACAAAGTTATATAGAGTTTGTATTTTATCTTTATTTATCCCTGCATTTATTAAATAGTTTTTTGTTGCATTACTTACTGTCATAAATAAATCAACATATTTAAACATCAAATATCTTTCAAAAAAATTTCTGCATGAGAAAAAAAAGCTCTTTACAAAATTATTATTTATACATTTATTTATTGTACAAGGTAAAGTATTATAATTTTTACATTTATTACAATAATTTATCCCCCTACTAAATGTTCCGGAACAAAACATTCCTATATCATGAAGCCAAAAAGATATAGGGATTTTTCTTTTTTTTATAGGTTTTAATATCGATAAACTTAATTCCCAAGTTGTATGAATATCAACTAAATCAGGCTTAATTTCATCTAATAAAGCATCTATTTTCCTTTGTGCTTGAAAATTATAAAAATTATTTAAATAAAATATTGTTTTTGACCAAAGACTTTCTTTTTTGGAATGAGATTTAGGAAAATAATTTAAATATTTATAGTCATTATCCAAATATGGTTTTTCGTCTAATGCAAAGAAATATACTTGATGTCCTTGTTTATTCAATGTTTCATAAATTTTATATACATTGTCATTAACACCGGAAATTTTTGCATTTGTAAAATAAATATGTACCAATAATATCTTCATTTTAATATATTGTGTTTAAAAACTTCTCAATTTTATATATGATTTTGTCATTATACAAAAAACAAAATATAATTGATATAATATTCTAACAATACTTTAAAAAATTTTTATCATGAATATAAAAAATTATTTAAAACATATTTTATTTAAGTGCCCGGAAAGTTTTATTCATACTTTTTATGCACTATATAATTATTTTTATTATTTTAATAACAGAGAAATAAAAAAAGAGTTCGGTTCTCTTAATCCTAATATTAATTTTTATGTAATAAGGCCAAGACCTAATAGTGTTCAAGGATTAATGTCCATATTTATGGAAACAATCAAACAAATTAACTATTCCATAGAAAAAGGATATGTTCCAATAGTGGACTTTCAAAATTACAAAACACAATATAATGATTTGAAACAAAAAGAGAAAAATGTTTGGGAATATTATTTTAAGCAAATATCAAATTATACATTGGAAGAAGTTTATAAAAGTAAAAATGTATATTTATCCGGATTAAATTCTATAGAACTTTGTCCTAGAGAATTAAATCAAAGATTTGATAAACAATCTATGGTAAAAGTTAGGAATATCATTAAAAAATATATTGTATGTAACAATGCTGTCAATGATTTTGTAAATACTCAATTGAATGAAATGAACTTGGATATAGAAAAAACTATAGGGTTATATTTAAGAGGAACAGACTATACAAAATTAAAACCTGCAGGACATCAAAAACAACCGTCAATGGAAGAAGCTTTTAAACAAACGGATATCATGTTAAAGAAAACGAAATTTAATAATGTTTTTTTAGTAACGGAAGATATGGAAATATATAAACATGCAAAAGAATATTATGGAAATAAATTAAAATCAATAACAAACGATAAATTTATTTCCAACTATTCCGGAAAAGATTTTTTAATAAATGATAAAAATAGCATAGAACAATTGTCAGTTTCACCTTACGAAAGAGGATTAATATATTTAGGAAAAATTTTAATTTTGTCAAAGTGTTCTGCAATTGTTGCAGGAAACACATCTGGCTCATGGGGTGCTTTTGCTTTATCAAATGGTTTTAAATACGAATATGTTTTCGATTTAGGGAAATATTAAAAAATATTAAATTTTCTCAATGAAAGGTTTAAAAGAAAAACCT
>JAFXOB010000196.1 GCA_017529005.1 Elusimicrobiota bacterium | reverse complement strand
TTGTAGAAAAATATAAAATTTTATATCTTTTTTTATTTAATTTTGTTAAAATATTTGTTTATAACAATTCAGGAGATAAAATGTCATATTATTATAAATTATTTTGGTTTTTAACCGGTATTACTACATTTTTAAGACTTTCTGTTATCGGTAAATTGGGATTAACGGTAGATGAAGCTCATTATTGGGTATATTCAAAGTTTTTGGATTTATCTTATTATGATCATCCTCCAATGATAGGTTATATAATAAAATTATTTACCGATATTTTTGGAATAAATGAATTTGCTGTAAGACTTCCGTCTGTTATTATTTTTGTTCTAACTTCGTGGTTATTATTTCTTTGCGTAAAAAAATTATTTAATGAAAAAATTGCTTTTATTGCTACGATATTAATAAATATATTACCTGTTTTTTCTTTTTTAGGAGCTGTTGTTACTATTCCGGATTCACCGTTATCTTTATTTTGGATGTTATCGTTTTATCTCTTTATAAACATTGTAGAAACGAAAGAAAAAAAATATTGGTATTTGTTGGGTATTACAATTGGTTTTGCTTTTTTGTCTAAATATACAGCAATAATGATATATCCTTCAATTATTTTATTTTTATTATGTTCAAAAGAACATAGATTTTGGTTTTTAAAAAAAGAGCTTTATTTATCAATGATAATATCTTTTATATTCTTTTTACCTGTTGTTATATGGAATATTCAAAACAATTGGGCAAGTTTTGGTTTTCAACTGCAACATGGTTTCGGGAAATCTTTACCGAGTTTTTCTTTCACTTTATTTGGAAGATCAATAGGTGCACAAGCAGGATATGTTTCCCCGTTTCTTTTTATATTTTATTGCTATGTTATGTATATATTAATAAAAGATGCTTTTTTTAAAAAACAAAAGGATGCATTAATAGTTGCTTCTTTTTCTATTCCGGTCTTATTTTTCTTTAATGCAATTGCAACTTTCAATGAAATATTACCTCATTGGCCGGCAATGGGTTATTTAATGTTAACAATATATGCTGCATATATAATAAATAAATTTTGGGATAACAGTAAATTCAGGAAAATTATATATTTCTCTTGCGGATTTGCTTTGTTTTTGGATTTGATAGTTCCTATACATTGTATGTATAAATTTATTCCTATAGAACCATTTTTGCCTCAGAAAGAAGCTGAAAAAGTAGAATACGGTATTCCTAAAGCAGAAATAGTTGATGTATCTAATGATTTATTCGGTTGGAAAGAATTGTCAAATGAAATAAATAAAATATATGAAGCCTATCCTGAAAATAATAAACCATTCTTATTTACTCACAAAAGTTATTTGGCAAGTCAAATATATTTTTATACTCCGGATAAAAGAGTTTATTGCTTTAGTGATAAAATAGATGCATATGATTTATGGCAAAGAGATATTTCAAATTTAAAAAAGAGGGACGGATTATTTATTACAAGTAATATGTTTGATTTTGATAATCCTGAAAAAGTTTATCCTTTTTCTGAATTTGAACAACCCGTAGAAGTTCCTGTTTACAGAAACAACAAACTTGTTAAAAAATTTTGGATTACAAAGTGTAAAATTTTTAATCCGCAATTATTACCGGAAAAATATACGGCAAATGTTATAGGTGTGAAAAAAACAATAAGACAGGGATTAATAGATACTGATCATGCCGTATTTAAATTCGTGAATATAAATTTAAAAAATAAATTTTTTGATTTTATAATATCTAACATTTCTTTCTTCGATTCAAAAGGGTTAAATCCGAGTATGATAATAATTATTATAGTATCTCTGATTATTTTAAGGAAAGAACAAAAAAATAAATTTTGGATTTTGTTGGCATTTATTATATGCACGGTAATAGTAGCAAGTACAATAAACACTTTTATAAAAGGTTTGGTGGAAAGGCCAAGACCGTTAACTGTTTTCGGTGAAGGGAATATTAATGTTTTTTATGAAATATTACATGCAAGATCTTTCCCGTCAGGGCATACACAATTTGCTTTTACAACAATGATGACAATGTTATTTCTTATTCCCAAATATTGGTACATATATTTGATACTTGCTTTTGCAACGGGGTTTGAGAGAATGTATGCAGGCTGTCATTTTCCACTTGATGTTTGTTGCGGTGCTATTGAAGGAATAATAATATCTTATATAATGGTAAAAATATTCAAAAAAATTTATAAATTGTAAAAAATGCAAAACAATTTTTTAGCTTAAAGTTTATAACAATAAAAAACAGGAAGAAATTTTTCTTCCTGTTTTTTTATTAATTATAGAGATTATATATTGTAAATTATAAATTGTCGTCCTAAATACTCTTTAAATGTCTTATATCTTTTCCGTGTACCATAAATATAACATCTTCAGCAATATTGGTTGCGTGGTCCCCTAATCTTTCAAGGCTTTTAGCTATAAACATTAAATCTATTGCTCTTATTAATGTTGTTTGATCGGATGTATTTGTCATAAAGGCTAATAAATCTTTTATTATTATTCTTTTTAATTCATCAACTTCATCGTCTTTTGAGAGAACTGTATCAGCAAGATCGGGATCATTTAAATTAAAAGCTTGTATACTATCTTTAACCATAGCAATTACTGCCGTTGCCATTTTAGGAATATCAATCAAAGGTTTTAAATCGGGATATTTTAAAAGTTCTTCCCCTATTTCACAAATATTTACAGCTTCATCTCCCATTCTTTCCAAATCACTGTTAATTCTCATAGCAGATGTTATAAATCTTAAATCCGTTCCTACCGGTTGATTTAATGCTATAAGTTTTAAACAAGTATCATCAACAACTATTTCCGTAAGATTAGCTTCTCTTTCTCTGTTAAAAACTTCTTTAGACATAGATAAATCTCTTTTAACTATCATATCCACGGAAAACTTTATCATTTGTTGAACAATTTCAGCCATATCAACAAGTCTTTTCTTTAAATCATTCATTTCCAAATCAAAATGTCTCATATAACCCTCCCGTAACTTCAATTTATAATTAAAAAAATCTCTAACCAAACCTTCCCGAAACATAATCATCCGTTTCTTTTTTTGACGGATTAGTAAATATTATGGATGTTTCGTTAAATTCTATTAAGTTACCCATAAACATATATGCGGTATCATCTGAAAGTCTTGCTGCCTGTTGCATATTATGTGTTACTATAACAAGTGTATATTTTTGTTTTAATTCCTGCATTAATTCTTCCAAATTCGTTGTCGATTTCGGATCTAACGCAGAACAAGGTTCATCTAACAAAATGATTTGCGGTTTTATTGCTATAACTCTTGCAACACAAAGTCTTTGTTGTTGCTCTAGTGATAAATTTAATGCAGACATTTTTAAGTTGTTTTTTAAATCGTCCCATAACAAAACATCTTCCAAGCTTTCCTGTACAATTTTTGCAGTTTCTTTTGACGATTTTACCATTCTGTTGATTTCAAGGCCGAAAGCTATATTGTTATAAATTGATAAAGGAAAAGGGTTTGGTCTTTGGAAAACCATACCAACTTCTTTCCTGACTCTGTCAACCTGCATATCTTCACCGTAAATATTTTTACCGTTAATAAGAATTTCGCCTGTAATTCTTACTCCGTCTATAGTATCGTTTATTCTGTTTAATGTTCTAAGTAATGTAGATTTACCGCAACCGGAAGGGCCTATTAAAGCGGTTATCCTGTTTGCTCTAATATCCATATTTATATTTTTCAATGCATGAAAATTTGAGTAATATAAATTTAAATCTTTAATTTGAATTTTTATTTCGCCTTTTTTCTTTACCATTTTTCCCCTATCCGAATCTTCCCGTAATATAATCTTCCGTCGTTTTATTTTTCGGAGTCAAGAACATATTTTGTGTTTTATCTATTTCTATAAGTTCACCCATTAAAAAGAAAGCAGTTCTTGTTCCAACTCTTGATGCTTGCTTTACATTATTTGTTACTAAAACTATAGTATATTTTTCTTTTAATTTTAACATTGCTTCTTCAACTTTTGCCGTCGATATAGGATCTAGTCCGGAACACGGTTCGTCAAATAAAATTACTTCCGGTTCTATAGCCAATATTCTTGCAATGCATAATCTTTGTTGTTGTCCGCCTGACATTTTTATTGCTGAAGAATTCAATCTGTCTTTAACTTCGTCCCATAAAGAAGCATCTCTTAAAGATTGTTCTACAACTTCATCCATATTTTTTTTGTTTTTTAGTCCTAACACTCTCGGAGCATAAGCAATATTATCATAAATCGACATCGGTAACGGTATCGGCATTGCAAAAAGCATGCCTATTCTTGTTCTTAATTTTTCAGGGTTCATATCAAAAATATTATCGTCATCAAGAAAAATATTCCCTTTTCTTGAAAAATATACATTCATATCGTTCATTCTGTTTAATGTTCTTAGAAAAGAAGTTTTTCCGCTGTTAGAAGGTCCTATAATAGAAAGTATTTCATTTGCCTTAACGGTTAAGCTGAGATTTTTTAAAACTTGCTTTCCGCTATAAAAACAACTGAGGTTTTCAACTTTTATTTTATCTACCATTTTCTAATTTTCCTAAAATAAAGTCTTGCAACTATTGCAATTAAACTCATAGACAACACCATCAATAATAATACCAAAGCTGTTCCGAATATTATATTTTTTGGCATATTAGGTATTTGTGTCGATATAATATATAAGTGATACGGCAAAGCCATAACTTGATCAAACATTGATTTCGGTAAATGCGGTACATAAAAAGCAGCAGCCGTAAACAATATAGGTGCTGTTTCTCCCGATATTCTTGATATACTCAATATTGCACCGGTCATAATTCCCGGCAAAGCATTAGGTAAAACAACTCTTCTTATTGTTTGCCATTTACTTACCCCCAGGGACCAACTTGCTTCTCTGAAAGAATAAGGAACACTGCTTAATGCTCCACGGGCGGTAGTTATTATTACCGGTAATTCCATTATAGATAAAGTTAAAGCTCCTGCAAGTATTGATACACCGAATCCCATTAACATAACAAAAATTCCAAGACCGAACAATCCATAAACTACTGATGGAACTCCGGCTAAATTAACTATTGCAAGTTTTATAATTCTTGTTAAAAGATTATCTTTTGCATATTCATTAAGATATATTGCAGCACAAACGCCTACCGGCAAAGTAATACATATGGCACAAGATACTATCGCAAGAGTTCCAAGTATTGCGGGTAGTATTCCACCTGCTCTCATACCGTCTTTAGGCATGGTAGTTAAAAATTCCCAAGACAGAGCAGACCAACCGTTTTTTATAATAATGACAATAACGGTAAGAACAGGAACTATTACAATGATAGTAGATATTACTAACAAGGTATAAGCTATTTTCTGTGATAATTTAGGACTTAATTTAAAGTTCATTTCTTTTTATTTAAAAATAAATCTGCAATAAAGTTTATTAAAAATGTTATAGTAAATAATACTAAACCTATGCCAAACAATGCTCTGTAATGAAGACCGCCTCTAACAGTTTCTCCCATTTCCGCTGCAATTGTCGCTGTCAATGTTCTAACAGGATCAAATATAGAAGTCGGTATAGCTGCTGCATTTCCCGTCACCATAAGAACAGCCATAGTTTCACCTATAACTCTTCCTATCCCAAGCATAACAGCAGCTATTATACCGGGCATAGCGGCTTTTAAAACAACTCTTCTTATTGTTTGCCATTTTGTTGCACCTAAAGCAAAAGCGCCTTCTTTATATTGCCATGGAACAGATCTTATTGCATCTTCCGATATTGAAACGATTGTAGGCATTGCCATAAAACCTAAAACTATTGAACCTGAAAAGGCTGTTAGACCTGTAGGAATATCCAATATTGAACGAACTAACGGAACAAGTGTTACCATACCGACAAAACCAAGTACAACACTTGGAATTGCAGCCATAAGTTCAACTATTGATTTTAAAATATCTCTAATGCCTTTCGGAGCAAGTTCTGCAATAAATAATGCTGTCATGATACCAAATGGTACAGCAATTATTGCAGCTCCTAAAGTGACAAGAAGAGAACCTATTATTAAAGAAAAAACTCCGTAAGAGGCAGGATTTGATGATGGATACCAATATTTGCCGAAAATAAAATTAAACACTCCGTATTCTTTAAAGAAAGCAAACCCTTCTTTTAAAAGAAATCCGAATATCAAAACAACAAAAACTATTGCTATGATACCACACAAAAAAATTATTTTTTCTATGATATAATCTGTTATTTTACTGTTCATAATTTTTAATCGGAACAAAAGATGTTTCTACTACAACCTGTTGTCCATCTTTTGACAATGCATAATCTATAAAATCTTTTATAATTCCCTTCGGTTCACCGTTAGTATATAAATATAAAGGTCTTGAAATCGGATATTTCCCGGTCATAACATTTTCTATTGTCGGATAAAAATATTCGGTTGTGTTTTGT
>JAFXOB010000195.1 GCA_017529005.1 Elusimicrobiota bacterium | reverse complement strand
ATACGACTATAGATTTAAAACTTCAAATGTTGTTTGAACAATGTATAAAAAAATATATAGATAGAAACAATTCGTTAGGCATAAGAAATGCTTGCGCATTGCTGGTGAACACAAAAACAATGCAAGCAGAAATTGCTGTGGGATCTGCCGATTTTTTTAATAACGACATTTTGGGACAGATAGACGGAGTAAGGGCCAAAAGAATGGCTGGTTCAATATTAAAAACTTTTATTTACGGTTTGGCTTTGGAGAACGGACTTATTTGCCCGACAACACTGTTAAAAGACACATTTCATTATTTTTCCATTTATGCACCGGAAAATTCCGACAGACAATTTGTCGGACCTGTTTTTGCACAGGATGCTCTTGTTAACAGCAGAAATATTCCTGCAATAAAGCTCTTGCAAGATATTGGCATAGAAACTTTTTTAAATCTTCTTAAATCTGCCGGTATAACAAGACTTAAATCTGCCGAACATTACGGTGTAAGTGCCGCGATAGGAACTATAGATGTTTCCGTTGAAGAAGTTGCAAAGTTATATTCTTCTTTATTGAATGGGGGAAAAGTAGAAGAAATAAAATATGTTACGGATGACAAAAAAGAATCCGATACAGAAAGCGACAAAACGATATTTTCAAAAGAAACGGCATTTATTTTGTTTGATATGTTGTCACACAATCCCGCTCCGCAAAATTTTAATATAAAAGATAAATACGGTAATAACATAAAAGTCGCATGGAAAACAGGAACATCTTATTGTTTTAAAGATGCTTGGGCGGCCGGAGCATTCGGCGATTATGTTTTGGTTGTTTGGGTGGGGAATTTCTCCGGAGAAAGTAATTCCAATTTCTGGGGAAGGACTGCAGCCGGAAATCTGTTTTTTGAACTTATAAGAACAGTTGTTATTAATAAAAAAGATCAAAACTTTTTTTCTCCGGATATGAAAGATTTAAATATAAAAAAAATACAGGTTTGTTCCGTAAGCGGAGCTATTGCAAACAAATTTTGTCCGAAGAAAACGGATTGCTATTTTATACCGGAAAAATCTCCTATAAATTTATGTGATATTCATAGAAATATTTTGATAGATAATAAAACAGGTTTAAGAACAAATGTTGAAGTTAAAGGAAAAACTCATTATGAAGTATATGAGTTTTGGCCTTCGGATATTTTAAGTTTGTTTGAAAAGGCAGGTATAAAGAAACAACTCCCGCCAAAATATATGCCAGACATAGAACCGGAAGATATATCATTATCCGGAAATCCGCCGAAGATATTTTTGCCGTTAGAAGATGTTGTTTATAAAATAGAACCTGGGAATAAAGTTATTCCCTTAAAAGCCGATATTGATGCCGATGCTGATACCATTTATTGGTTTGTTGACGGCAATTTTGTAGGTAACAGCAAGAAAAACGAAACACTTTTTATAACTGCTTTAAGCGGTAGACACAATGTTATTGCAACAGATGATTTAAACAGATATGCATATTCTTCGTTTACCGTAGAATATTAGAGTATCAATCAGATTCTGTTTAAGATGTTTTTGATAACATTAAAAACTTCTTCAACGGATACAAGCTTCATACAGTCAACCTTAGTACATGTGCGGTTTCTACATGGTTGGCAATCAACCTTCTTTTGAATAACTGTAGTATTGCCTTTAAAAGGTCCAGTTCTTTTAGCATCTGTCGGGCCTAAAATTGCAACAGCAGGAACTTTTAATGCTGTTGCTATATGCATAGGACCTGCTTCATTTGCCAAAAACAAACTTGCAAGTTTAAATATTGCCATTAACTGTTTTAATGTAAGTTTACCGGTTAAGTTAGTTATCTTTTTAGTTTTAGACATAGATATTATCTCTTCATCAAGTCCTTTTTCACTTGCACCACCCTCTTTTCCACCTATAAGCATTACATTAACATCATAATTTTTATTTATCAAATCTATGGTTTGTGCAAATTTTTCAGTTTGCCATCTTCTTGATATCCATCCGCCACCGGGATGAATCAAAACTATTTTTTTGTTCAAATCCACATTTTCTTTTTTTAATAATTCTTTTACTTCATTAATATATTTTTCATCTACATGTAAACTATATTCTAAGTTATCTGTATCAACAGGACACCCAAGATATTTTGCAACTGCCAAATGTCTTTCAATACAATGCGTATTTATGCTCTCCGGTTTGATTTCTTTTGAAAACAACCAAGAAAGTTCTCTCATACCATTTGTAGATGATGAAGCAAGTTTATATTTTGCTCCTGCCATTTTAACTATGAATGCGGATTTAAAAAGTCCGTGAAAATCTATACTTAAATCAAACTTTTCTGTTCTTAACAGTTTATACATCTTTTTTAAATATGAAAGAGTTATATGTCTTCTATCGAATACAATTAAATTATCTATTAACGGATTATCTTTTATTATATCTGCACATCTTTCGTCCGCTATCCAACTGATATGTACATTAGGATAAGTTTTCTTAATTTGTGTAACTGCAGTTAAAGCAAATATTATGTCACCCATTCTGCTTGGTTGAACTACCAGAATTTTAGGTTTAGGACTATTTTTTAAAAGTTCTATAATTTCGTTTGCCATTATAAATACTCTTTAATTATTTTTATATTTTTTTCTATAGCGCCTTTTTGGCTTTTTACTACTTCCAAAGCTTTATTTCCTACATTTTGTCTAAAATCTAAATCACTTAGAAGTTTTGTCGCTATATCTACAAATTCTTGCTGATTATTTATTTCAAAAGCGCCATTGTTTTTTAATGATGCAGACTCATTTTCAAAATTGTACATATATTTACCGAAAATTATAGGTTTTGAATAAGCTGCCGCTTCTATAGGGTTTTGACCGCCTTTATTTACTATAGAACCGCCTATAAAAACTATATCCGATATTGAATATATTGTTTGCAATTTCCCGAATACATCAATAATAATAACATCTTTTTTAGTATCTGTTAATTTTGAAAATAATTCAAAAGACAAATTATTCTTTTTCATTATTGAAGAAATTTCATTTACTCTTGCAATATGTCTTGGTGCAACAATTAATTTTAAGTTTGTAAAATTCTCTTTTAATTGTAAGAATGTTTTTACTATTATACTTTCTTCACCTTCTCTTGTACTGCCTGCAGTTAAAATTAAATCACCGGAATTAAAAAATAAAGATTCTTTTGTTATAGTTTCACTTTTAAAATCTCTGTCATATTTTATGTTGCCTGTAATTCCGACTTTTTCTTTGTTGTTTGTTAATGCAACAAATCTGCTGTAATCGTGTTCATTTCTTACGGAAATAAAAGTTATAAGATTTAAAAACGGTTTCCAAAAAAATTTGGTAAGCTTATAATAAGGAAAAGCACCTTTAGAAATTCTCCCGTTAACAGTTATGATTTTAGTTCCTATTTTATTGGCACAAGTTATCATACTTGGCCAAAATTCCGTTTCAATAAGAATAAGGACATCGGGTTTTATTTTTTTTAATATTGAAGCAATGAACGGATAAACATCAACCGGAGCAAGAGCAAAATAAGATATGCCTTTAATTTTTGCAACATATTCTCTTGCAGATTTTGTTATTGTTGAAACAATAATATTATATTCTTGTAAATGGGGTATCATTGGCTCAACAGCTTTTGCTTCACCTAAAGAAGCACAATGTATCCAAACAGTTTTTTTATTTTTATCAAGTTGCGGTATATTCCAACAAGAAAGACGCTCTTTAATATGGTAAAAGAATTCCTGACGATTTTTTTTGCCAGCCAATACAATCGCCAAAAGGATTGGAACTAAAAATATTAAAAGTAGACAATTATAAAAAATAAGTAATATGTTAACCATTACTAAAAATCCGATAATAAACTTCAACTATTATATATAAAAATGATTTTGATGTATAGATGTATGTAAGTATGGATGTATGGAAACTATAAATAATACTATTTTTGGTTCTTTGTTTGTCTGTTTATGTTATTCTATACCTTTATTTCTCCATGTCTCTATTCTTCAAAATCGCGGAGCAATTTTTGTTCTTGATTTTTGGTATATGAGTTAGTATAATTTAAAAGTTATTTTATGTTGAAAATTTAATATGTTAAAAAGAGAAATAAAGTTATTATGTATTACTTGTCCGAGAGATGACATTTCTTATGAAAAACAAGTTGAACTTGCATGTCAGGGCGGAGCAGATATGATTCAACTTAGAGATAAAAAAATGTCTGATAAGGACTTGTTAGATCTTTCTTTAAAACTGCAACAAATTTGTAGAAAATACAATGTGTATTTTACCGTAAATAACAGGGTGGATATTGCTGATATATCAAACAGTGACGGTGTGCATTTAGGACAAACTGATTTACCTGTTTTTTATGCAAGAAAAATTTTAGGTGATAATAAGATTGTAGGAATATCCGCTTCCGGTTACGATAAGGTTCTTGAGGCTGATAAACTTCCGGTAGATTATATAGGTTGCGGTGCAATTTTTCCGACAATAACAAAACAGGATGTTAATGTCAGAGGATTGGAAGTTTTAAAAAAGATAAGAACGGCAAAAATAACAAAACCTATAATTGCTATCGGCGGTATAGATAAAACTAATGTCGCAAATGTTATTAAAGCCGGTGCAGATGGTGTTGCAGTTGTAAGAGCTGTGTGCGGTGCACAAGATATAAAGAAAGAAGCGCAAGAAATAAAAGAAATAATTATGAGGTATAGAAGTACAGAAGTATAGATGTATGGAATAACTCATAAATTTTTTAAATAAGAAACAATTCAAAAATTGCAACAGTGCAATTTTTGAGCGAATAGAAAAATTTGTCAGTGAGATGAAGAGTTTTTTAACCGCAGTGTACAAAAAATAAACTTGGTACATAAGGTTTATAAACTTAAAATCGTAGCAAAAATATTTCGTTCGCCATAGTTTTTGAAAGGAATATATTTATGACTTTAATGGAACAAGCAAGAAAAAATGTTGTGACAAAAGAAGTTGAAGAAGTTGCTAAATACGAACAAGTATCAACTGATTCTGTTCTAGAAGGTATAAGTGAAGGAACAATCGTTATTCCTAAAAATATTAAAAGAATACAAAAGTTACCGAGAGCTATCGGTGCAGGACTAAAAACAAAAATCAATGCAAATTTAGGGACATCCCCTGACCATATAAGTATTGAAGAAGAACTTGAAAAAATGAGAGTTGCCGTTGAATACGGAGCGGATGCTATAATGGATTTATCTACCGGTGGAAACTTGATAGAAATGAGAAAAGAAATTTTGGTACAATGTCCGGTTCAGGTGGGAACTGTTCCTATATACCAAGTTGCAAGCCAAACTGTTAGAGGCGGTAAGAAAAAAATTTCACAAATGGATCCCGAACTAATGTTTGATGTTATAGAAGAACAAGCTGAACAAGGTGTTGATTTTATGACGATACATTGTGGAGTTAACCAGGAAACAGTTTCAATGTTGGACAGACAACCGAGACTTATGGGTGTAGTCAGCAGAGGCGGTTCATTTTTAGTTAAATGGATAAAAGCAAACAAAAAAGAAAATCCTTATTATGAACAATATGACAGATTGCTAAAAATAGCAAAAAAATATGATGTTACATTAAGTTTAGGTGACGGGTTCAGACCGGGCGGAAATCCGGATGCAACAGACGGCCCTCAACTTGCAGAACTTTCAATACTCGGTGAACTTGCATTAAGAGCAAGAAAAGAAGGTGTTCAGGTTATGATAGAAGGTCCGGGACATATTCCAATAAATCAAATACAATCAAATGTTTTACTTGCAAAAAGATTAACACATAACAGTCCTTTATATTTCTTAGGACCATTGGTTACCGATATTGCTCCCGGATACGATCATATAACATCTGCAATAGGTGGAGCAATGGCAGCAAGTTTCGGGGTGGATTTTATTTGTTATGTTACACCGGCAGAACATTTAAGATTACCTAATGTGGATGATGTTAGAGAAGGTGTTATTGCATCAAGAATTGCAGCACATAGTGCAGATATAGTAAAAAATGTTAAAGGTGCAAGAGAACAAGATTATCAGATGTCAAAATACAGAAAAGAAAGAAATTGGGAAAAGCAAAGAGAATATTGTTTAGACCCGATAAAATTTGATAAAGAAAGAGCAAAAATAAAACCGAACTTAAAAGACACCTGTTCGATGTGTGGAGAATTTTGTTCAATGAGGGATGAAGAACTATGAAAATAAAAACAATAAAAGTAAGAGTACCGGCAACTACTGCTAATTTAGGCCCCGGCTTTGATGTGTTGGGGGCAAGCTTATCGTTATATAACGAGTTGGAAGTATCAATCGCACAAGATCCTAAAAAAGCAAAGTTTATTGTAGCCGGTGAAGGCAGAAAAATTTTGCCGAAGGATGAAAGAAATATTTTGTGGAAAGCAATGGATGCAGTTTTTATGTTGCTTGACCAAAACGATAAATACAGTTTAAAAAGTTTTAATATAAAACTTACAAATAATATTCCGTTAAGTTCCGGACTTGGTTCATCATCTGCAGCAAGAGCAGCAGGAATAATAGCTGCAAATCAAATATGCGGAAATAAATTAACATTAGGTGAAATGGCACAGCTTGGTGTAAAACTTGAAGGTCATCCTGATAACATTATACCGGCATTTTACGGCGGAGTATGTATTTCAATAAATCAAGGTAACGATATGATAGATGTTATAAAGTTACCTATACCTAAAATAAAAGCTGTTGTATGTACACCGGGATTTGAACTGGCAACTGAGAGATCAAGAAATATTTTACCTTCCAAATACGATAGAAAAGATGTTGTTTTCAATATATCAAGAGTAGCTTTACTTACAAAAGCATTTTGTACAAATGATTTTAATGTTTTACAAGAAGCAATGCAAGACAAAATTCATCAACCTTATAGAGCAAAATTAATTCCTGTTATGCAAGAATTGATAGATGCTGCAGTTAAAGAAGGCGCTTATGGTGCATGTTTGTCCGGTGCAGGACCGTCAATGATAGCTTTTTGTGATAACAGTAAAGCAGAAAAAATTGCAAAAGCAATGGCAAAAATATGGAAAAAAGAAACTGTTCCTACAAAAACTTTTGTTTTAAGTTTTGATAAAAACGGAGCAGAAAAAATTTAATGAAGTTGGAGAAGAGAAAATGGCACTAATCGTGATGAAGTTTGGTGGTTCTTCGGTAGCAGACAGTGATAAAATGAAACATGTTGCAAACAAAGTTATTGCAAGAAAAAAAGGTGGCAATAAAATTGTTGTTGTTGTTTCAGCTCCCGGTGATACTACCGATGATTTAATTACAAGATGTGAAGAAATTACGGCAGATCCTAACCCGAGAGAAATGGATATGCTTCTTGCAACAGGTGAACAGATGTCTATTTCATTACTTGCAATGGCAATACAATCTATGGGACATAAAGCTGTTTCTTTAACAGGATTTCAGGCCGGAATTTCTACCGATGATGATTATACAAGAGCAAGAGTAAAGAAAATAAATCCTAAGAAAATATTTTCTTTATTGGATAAAGGTAACATTGTTATTGTTGCAGGTTTTCAAGGTATGAATAAAGCAGGAGATATTACAACTTTGGGAAGAGGTGGTTCGGATTTAACTGCTGTTGCACTTGCAGCACAAATGAAAGCAAATGTTTGTGAAATTTACAGTGATGTTGAAGGTATTTTTACAACAGATCCGAGAGTTGTAAAAGATGCAAAAAAAATAGATTTGATATCTTATGAAGAAATGCTTGAAATGGCAGGTTCCGGTGCGCAGGTTATGCAGACAAGAAGTATAGAAGTTGCAAAAAATTATGGTATAGAAATTCATGCAAGATCAACTTTTTCCGATAAAGAAGGAACTTATATAGTAAGTGAAGAAAAAATAGGGAGAAAAAAAATGGAAGACCTTATGGTATCAGCAGTAACTTTTGATAAAAATCAAGTAAAATTTTCTTTAATAGATTTACCGGATGTTCCCGGAATGGCTGCAAAAATATTCAGCTCTATTGCAAAGCTCGGTATAAATGTAGATATGATTATTCAATCTGCAGCTTTGGATAAGAAAAACGACATTTCTTTTACGGTAAGTAAAGTAGATATGAAAAAAACTCAACAAAAAGTTGATGAGTTAGCAAAACAATTAGGTGCACAAACTGTAACTTGTGACGAACATGTTGCAAAAGTTTCTGTAGTTGGTGTAGGAATGAAAACACATGCAGGTGTTGCATCTAAAATGTTTGATATTTTAGCTAAAAATAAAATAAATATTGAGATGATCTCAACAAGTGAAATAAAAGTTTCTTGTGTTATAGATTCTGTTGATTTAAATAAAGCAGTAAACGAATTGCATAAAGGATTTAAACTTAACAAGAAATAATTTACAAGAGGTTTTTTAGAAATACAATTAAAACGAAGTTTATGAAAAAGGAGAAAGTGAATGAAAAAACTTTTGTTTTGTTTCTTGTTATTGGTAGGTATTGTTTGTATTGGCTGTCAAAATAATGATATTTTTGATATTGATGAAGTTGATATTGACGAAGTTGATTCATCTAACGATGTTGAAACTTTAAATGTTATTTTCGAAAAAGGGAAAAAATTATTAGAAGAAGGCAATGTAAATGAAGCGATAGAATTATTTAATAAAGCATTGGAAATAAATAATGATGCAGATTGGGTACATGGCGATTTGGGCAGAGCCAAACAAGAAAATAACGATTTAAATGGTGCAATAGAATGTTATACGAAAGCAATAGAAATAAATAATAATAGATCTGTATATTATGAATGGAGATCTAATGCTTATAAGCTGTTAGGTAAAAAAGATTTAGCAGCAAAAGATCAAAAGATGGCAGAAGAATTACATGCTAAAGGTATGGATTAATTAAGTTTAATATTGAAAGAAACTAATAAAAATCTTTGACATATCTTTAAAATTAATAATGAATGAAAAAAAATATTTGTTATAATAACATAAGAAAATTTTTGTTAAAAAGGAGATAAAAATGAAAAAAATTTTATTTTATTGTTTGTTACTTGTAGGTCTTGTTTGTGTTAGTTGTCAAAACAATGATAATTTTGACAAAAATGTTGCTGAAGATAATTCTGATGAAAATATCATTGAAGAAATTGATATTGAGGAAAAGTCCGATGATAATGATCTAGCTAATTCTTTTTTTGACAAGGGTGCACAAGCTTTAAAAGAAGGCAATGTAAATGAAGCGATAGAATTATTTAATAAAGCATTGGAAATAAGTAATGATGCAGATTGGATATATGGAGATTTAGGTAGGGCCAAACAAGAGAATAACGATCTAAATGGCGCAATAGAATGTTATACAAAAGCAATAGAATTAAACAACAATAGGTCTGTATATTATGAATGGAGAGCAGAAGCTTACAAAAATTTAGGTAAAGAAGATTTGGCAGCAAAAGATAAAAAAATTGCAGATGATTTGCATTCTAAAGGTATGGATTAATTAAGTTTTATATTAGATGAAACAGATAAAAATATTTGATACAACGTTAAGAGATGGTAGTCAGGGAGTAGGGATTTCCTTTTCAGTTGAAGATAAATTGAAAATAGCCTCTGCTCTCAATGATTTTGGTGTGTCTTATATTGAAGGTGGATGGCCTGGTTCAAATCCTAAGGATGAAGAATTTTTTCAACTTGCAAAAGATAAATTTAAAAATTCAAAACTTGTAGCTTTTGGTTCAACAAGAAAAAAAAATTCAGATATAAGAAAAGATGAAAATATAAAAAAAATTGTAAGTTCCGGTGCAAAAACTGTATGTATATTCGGAAAATCTTGGGATTTGCATGTTAAGTGTGCACTAAAAACAAGTCTTAAAGAAAATCTTCAAATGATAAGTGATACGATATCATTTTTAAAATCAAAAAAAATTGAAGTTATATATGATGCCGAACATTATTTTGATGGTTATATACATAATAAAAATTATGCATTGCAAACAATAAAAGTTGCGATAGATTCCGGATCCGATTATATCTGTTTATGTGAAACGAATGGTGGAGTGTTGCCTTCATATATTGAAAAAATAGTTAAAGAAACAATAAGTTTATTTCCTAATATTAAATTCGGTATACATGCTCACAATGATTGTGAATGTGCTGTTGCAAATTCAATAATTGCAGTTCAGTCGGGTTGTGAATTGGTACAGGGAACAATAAACGGCATTGGTGAAAGATGCGGTAATGCAAATTTATGTTCGATAATTCCTTCTTTACAATTAAAAGGAAAATATCATTGTGTACCGATTAAAAAACTAAAAGAAATAACAACTCTTTCAAGATATGTTGATGAAATCGCAAATTTAATTCCTAATGATTGTTTACCTTATGTAGGAAGAAATGCATTTGCACATAAAGCAGGTGTTCATGTCTCCGCAATAAAAAAAGAATCTAAAACTTATGAACATATTAATCCAAAGCATGTTGGAAACAAAAGAAATATTTTAGTTAGTGATTTATCCGGTAAAAGCAATATTGTTTCAAAAGCTGATGAATTAGCTATGGACTTGGAAAAAGATAAAAATTTACACGGAATAATAAATGTTGTTAAAGAAAAAGAAAATGAAGGTTATCAATATGAAAATGCCGATGGTTCTTTTTATATACTTACAAAAAAAGTAGAAAACAAATATAAAGATTTTTTTACATTGAAAAGTTATAGAGTAAGTGTTGAAAAAAATGCTGATGGTTCAATTGTTTCAGAGGCTACAGTTAAATTGGATGTTAATGGTAAAGAAGAGCATACTGTTGCTGAAGGTGAAGGCCCTGTAAATGCATTGGACAAATGTTTAAGAAAAGCTTTATTAAAATTTTATCCGGAAATAAAAACAGTTCTACTTACTGATTTTAAAGTGAGGGTTATAAATTCTGATGCAAATACTGCTGCAAAAGTTAGAGTATTAATAGAAACAAAAGACAAAAAACAAAGTTGGGGAACAATAGGCGTAAGTGAAAATATTATTGATGCATGTTGGCAAGCACTTTCCGACTCTGTAGAATATAAACTTCTAAAAAAATAATTATTTTTTCTTTATATTTAGAGATTGTTCGAAATATGAAGGTTCTAAACTGTCGATTCCTTTCCGATAAAGATTAGCAAACAAATATTTTGATATTGATTTCATAGTTAAAACATCTGCCATTGCTCTGTGAGCTTGGTTTACTTCAATATCCAAAATTTTTGCAATATCTCCAAGTTTATTAGATTCAAAAGCAAAGTATTGCCTTGAAATAATAAGTGTATCCAAAAAATACATTTCCGGCGAATTTATTCCGCTTTCCATTATTTCTTTTGATACAAAATTTAAATCAAAGTAAGCATTGTGACAAACTAAAACAAAGCCTTCTATAAAATTTGCAATATCTTTTGCAATATCACAAAATCTAGGGGCGTCTTTTACCATATCGTTTGTAATGCCGTGAATACTTGAAGAAAAATCGGGTATATGATGGCATGGGTTTACAAGCGTATTAAACTCTGTTTCTATACCATTTGAAACTTTCAACATGGCAATTTCACACGTTCTTGCACCATGTTCCATAGATAAACCTGTAGTTTCAATATCTAAAAAAACAAGATTATCGGGTTTATTTGTTAATATCGGTGAAGGTATCATTAAAAATCCTTTATTTATAATTATTTATTTTATTATACATATTTATAAAACTTTTTTTAATTGTTTAAATTGTTTTTGTTGTAAAAAATATTATAAATTTATAAACTATTATATAATTAAATATTTATTTTAGGAGTCTCTTTTTTATGAATTCAACAAGAAAAACTATAAGTTTAATTATTTCTTTTTTTATACTTTTTGTTTTTGGTTGTAATCAACAATCGAATTTTGATAAGGCATTTGCATATCAAAAAGATGCGGAATATGACAAAGCTATAGATTTTTACAATAAAGCTATAGAAAAAGGAGAGAGAGTAGCTGAATGTGAAAAAAATATAGGCGATATATTTTTTGGTGATAGAAATTATGACGAGGCATTTGAACATTATAAGAACTCTATTGAAATTGATTCGAATATTGCATTGGAAACTGTAATGAAATATATGTCTTATAATGATGCGCATGTTAGAAGTCTTGTTGGAGATAGATTTGCTGAAATTGGCAATGAACAAGCAATTAATCAAATTAATGAAGCTTTAGTTAAAATTTTAAATTCAGGAGATCAATATAAAATTTTGGATGCTCTTGCCGTTATATCAAGAATGGAAGATAAATGTGCACCTATATTAGGTGATATCGTTAAATTGTTAGATAGCAACAATATAGTAAAATTGAAAGTATTAGAAATATTACCTAATTTTGCGAGACATATTAATGATGAAGATTTTGATAAGATACTTAACTTGTTATCTCAAAATGATGAGATTATAAAAACTGCTACTATAGAATGTTTAGGTAATATGCATGAATACGGGAAAAAAGCTTCAGCAATTTTATTGAATATGGTGGTAAATGAACCAAGATATAGAGAACAAATTTTTGTTGCTACTAATAAAATGGGTAAACCTGACAAAGAGCAAATGGGAAAGTTGTATTCTTTTTTAAAAGATAAATCAAAAGATATCAAAATGCATGTTTTAAATATTTTTGATGAAAATAGTGAAGGTGCTAACGAGTATGTTCCGTATATTATGTGTTTTTTAAATGATGAAGATTCTGAAATTAAACAGGCTACAAGAAATGTTTTAGTTAAAATAGGTAAGGCTTCGTCGGACTGTGTTCCGGAACTTATTAAACTTTTAAATGAGTCGAACGAAGAAATTGTATCGAGAGCAATTTATGAGCTTGGTGATTTGGGAAAAGCTTCTTCTGATGCTATAGAACCATTGAAAAAAATAGCAGAAACAACTACGAATAAAGATATTAAAAAGTTAGCAAAAGATGCCATACAGAAAATACAATAAATAAAATTTAAAAAATTTTGAAAAGAAACTATCTTATTATATATAATAAGATAGTTTCTTTTTTTAAGGGAAAAAATAATGACTGGAAAAATTTGTGTATTTTGCGGTTCAAATAGCGGTTATAACAAAATATATATTGAAACCGCTAAAAAGTTTGCAATAGAAATTGTTAAAAATAATTTCACACTTGTTTATGGTGGTGGGAAAGTCGGTATTATGGGGATACTCTCAAATGAAATTATGAGTAACGGTGGAAATGTTATTGGTGTTATACCGGAATTTTTAAACAATATGAATTTGGGAAATAAAAATATAACTGAAATGAAAGTTGTTTCGGATATGCATATAAGAAAAAAAACAATGTATGAATTATCCGATTATTTTGTAGCATTGCCTGGCGGTATTGGAACATTTGAAGAGATAACGGAAATTTTAACCTGGAAACAATTGAATATTCATAATAAGCCCTGTGCATTATTGAATATAAATGGCTTTTATGATAACTATGTGAATCTTTTACAAAAATCTGTTGATGAAGGCTTTATGAAACAGATACATTTAGATAATCTTATTGTTGAAGAAGATTATACTAAGATTATAGATAGGCTGAAAAAAGCAAAAGATAAACAGGAATCAAAATTTATATAAGGTTTAAAATGTTTATAGAAAGTATTCATAATGATATTATTAAATTAATAGTTTCTTTAAAGGAAAAGAAAAACAGAGATGAATTATCTTTGTTTGTTGTAGAAGGATTTAAACAGGTATCGGAGATTCCAAATAATTGGAAAACAAAATTTGTTTTGGCTACAGAAAAATATAAAGATTTTAAAACTGATAAATTTTATATAACTACAGAAAAAATATTTAAGAAAATTTCCGATACAAAAACTCCGCAAGAAATATTAGCTGTTGTAGAAAAGAAAAAGTTTGATATAGAAAATATTTTGTCAAAAAAAGGAATTTTTGTTGTTATAGATACGTTACAAGATCCCGGAAATATCGGAACAATTATAAGAACTGCGGAATCTTTTGGTTGTAAAGGAATTTTTATTTCAAAAAATTCTGTTGATATTTATAGTGATAAAGTTGTTCGTTCAACAATGGGGGCAATTTTTAATATACCGATAATTCAAGAATGTGATATAGTTTCTTTAATAGAAAACATGAAACAAAAGGAAATAAATACCTGTGCATTTTCATTGGATACTGAAAATTTATTGTCAACTTTTAAATTTAAAGATAATACAGCTATAATAATAGGCAATGAGTCTGTTGGCATAAATGAAAATGTTTTAAATATTGTAGATAGTAAAATAAAAATAGATATGACAGGTAAATCTCAATCTTTAAATGCTGCGATAGCTTGTTCTATTGGAATATATGAGATTTCAAAACAATTAAATGGAAAATAAAGAAAAAGAAATAAAAAAAGTTACTGTTGTTGGAATAATAGTAAATATTTTTTTATCATTATCAAAATTAATAATCGGATACTTTGGAAACAGCCAGGCTTTAATTGCAGATGGTGTTCACAGCTTTTCTGATTTGGCTACGGATTTATCAATAATTTTCGGAGTAAAATATTGGTTGGCTCCGGCAGATAAAGAGCATCAATACGGACATAGAAAGTTAGAATTATTAGTTACAATATTTATTGCTATTATGCTTGCTTGTGTAGGTATAGGTATTTTTACCGAAGCAATACTGGCATTAAAAAATAATAATATGAAAATACCGAGCTTTATAGCTTTTATTTGTGCAGTATTATCTATAATTTCAAAAGAATGGCTTTACAGATATACTGCAAAAAAAGCCAATTTTTTAAAATCACCGGCAGTAAAAGCAAATGCTTGGCATCATAGATCCGATGCGATTAGCTCTTTACCTGTTGCAATCGTAATAATTATAGCTTCTGTTTTCCCGAAGCTTATTTGGCTTGATGCTATAGGTGCGGTTATAGTTTCTATATTTATAATTTATCCTTCATATAAAATATTTAAAAAAGCTATTTTAAATATTTTAGATGAAAGTGTAGATCAGGAAACATTATCAAAAATAGAACAAATTGCATTACAAACAAAAGATGTTAAAGAAGTTCACGATATAAGAACAAGAAAAGCAGGAGAAACTTTTTTTGTAGATATGCATATATTGGTTGACGGTAATATTTCCGTTCGGGAAGGACATGATATTTCCGAAGAAGTAAAAACAAACCTTCTAAAATCAAATGAAGATATTTTGGATGTGTTAGTTCATTTGGAACCGTTTAATGAAATTGAAAGTAAACAAAATAAATAGAATGAAAAAATTTTTTATAATAATATCACTTATTTTATTTTTATCTGTATCACAAGTTTACAGTCAATCTAAAAATATTTTTTTCTTGTTTCCTTTTTATATGCCGGATACAAGTTTAGGTTTGGTTTTTACGGATATTCTTCATTTTAAAAAAGAAGAACAAAAATATTTTTCATCATTGAACTTATTTGCACTATATACATTTAAAAATCAATTTTCTATAGGTGCTATGCCGTCGATATATTTTGATAATCAAAATTATTTGCTGGAAGGAAAACTTATTTATACAAACTTTCTAAGAAAATTTTATGGTGTTGGAAATAACAGCATAAAAGATGATGAAGAAAAATTTGTTAATAGATCACATGGTTTTGGAGTAAGTTTTTCAAGGAAAATAATAGAAAAATTGATGTTGGGTGTTCAATACGATTTATCCGATATGACTATACAAGATACCGAAGATGATGGAGTACTTCAATATTGTAAAACAAATGGTGTAATTTCAGGTTTTGGTTTTAAAGCTAATTTTGATACAAGAGACAGTAATATATATCCTACAAAAGGAGTTTTAGTAAAAGCAGACTACATTCTTTACAATAACAGATTCGGAAGTAAATATAATTATTCAAGAACAAAATTTGATTTTAGAAATTATTTTTATATTTATAACAAAAAACTATTATTTTCTTATCAATTCTATAGTGAGTTTATAAACGGTAATGCACCTATACAAATTTTACCTGCTATAGGTGGAGCAAATCTTATAAGAGGTTTTTATGCTAACAGATTTATTGATAATATTTTATTAACCTTACAACCGGAACTTAAAATTAAAATAACTAATAGTATATGGCTTGCTTTATTTACCGGTAT
>JAFXOB010000194.1 GCA_017529005.1 Elusimicrobiota bacterium | reverse complement strand
TTTGCTAATTCGCCACTTTGTACTTCTACTTCTTTTTGTGTTATATTATTATCGTTCTCTACTTCCCCTGCTATCTCTATTCTTCCACTTTCTCCTGTTATTTCGTTTACATTCTTCCCGCTTGTAAATGTTACTGTTCCGGCATTTACTATTCCGTTTGTCGTTACTACATTATCCGCACTTGTCGTTAATTTCTTATCACTTCCTACTTTTACCTTGCTCTGCTCTACTTTACCTTCATTCTCTACTATTCCCTCTATATTTAATTCTCCATTATCTCCGGTTATTTTGTTTGTATTTTTTCCGTCATAAAATACTACTGTTCCTTCGTTTGCTATTCCGTTCGTTGTCGTTATTGCTGTTGCACTTGATGTTAATGCTGCTCCGCTATTTACTACTATATTACCTTGATTTATCGTTCCGCTTCCGATTTCTGCTTCGTACATATTATCGAATCTTCCATTGCTTATTAACAATGTTCCGCTTCCATCTATTATATTTGAATTTTGTGCATCTCCGCTTAATGATATCTCTAATATTCCTTCGTTTGCTATTTTGCCTGTACCGCTACTATGTGTATCTAATTCCCCATGCGTTATTAATTTTGCTCCGTTTGCTATTCCTATTCCTTCCCCGCTTGTCTTTATTCTTGATGTCTCACTGTTCTCCGTTACTCCGCTTGCTATTGTTACACTGCTTTGTTCTATATTTGCATTGTTTGTTAAATCTCCGGTTACCGTTAAATTTCCACTTCCGGTTATCTTGTTTGCGTTTGTCCCTCCGGTAAATTCTACTACTCCGGCATTTTCTATTCCGTTTGTTGCACTTACTACACTTGCATTGGTTGTTAATTTTCCTGTTGTTATTATTACTTTCTTCTGTGCTACATTTGCACTATTTATTACTTCTCCGTCTATTATTATTTCTCCGTCTACTCCCGTTATCGCATTCTTGTTCTCGCCTCCGGTGAACATTACCAATCCTTCGTTTGATATCCCGTTATCTGCTTTTACTGCTCCCGCATTTGTCTTTAATGTTCCTCCGTTTGCTATCGCTAATTCTTCCGTTGCTTCTATCGCATTTGCACTTTCATTTTTATTTGTTAACGTTCCTGCTATTGTTATACTTGATTGACTTATTGTGCTGCTTGCTCCGTTTGATAATGTCGCTCCTGCTTCTATATTCGTCTTTCCTGTTCCGCTTATTCCTTTCTCTATTGTCGTTGTCTTTCCGGATCCGCTTATCTTCAATTCTCCTGCATTTGCTACATCCACTGTCGCACTATTACTACTAAATGTTACATTCGAAAGTTCTGTCGTTCCTTCATTCGTTATTACTGCTTCTCCGGTATTTCCGGTAAACGTTACTGTTGATACTTTTAAGCTTCCTGCTTCTTCTCCTATCTTCTGTACTGTTATCGCATTCTCAAATCCTGAATATTCTTTTACATTATCTACTGTTAATGTATATGTGCTTGTCTTTATTCCGCTTGCATTTGTTGTACTTGTTAATATCTGGTTATTCCCTTCTATATCTAAATTTGCTTTCAATGTATCGTGTTTTACTCCGCCTTCTTCTATCCATGCCGTTAAATAATCTACATATTCCGTTATACTATAACTACCTGCTCCATCATATACCGCTGCTGCTAATCCTCCGTATCCGTCTGCTTCTATATCTAATACTGTTTCTCCGTTCTCTACTCTGCTTGTCACTTTATATTTTAAGTTCGTTGTGTATATATTTATGTTCCCTGCTATATATGCTTTTATATCTTTCGTCGCTATTGCTACTGTTGTCTTGGTCATCTTATCTTTATTTATATGTATACCGCTTATCGTTGCCTCACTGTTTGCTCCTACCGTTCCTACATTTAATTTATCTGCTTTCCCATAATCCTTATCATCTTCTTTTGTTATATCTTCTAAATCTACATCTAATTGATATTTCCACTCTGCTCCTTCTGCTATATTTACTGTCGCTCCTATCTCACTTGCTGCTCCGTTATCCGTTATCAACAATGCTCCATTTTCTATTACTAATGTCGCACTGCTATCCAAATAACTATCATCTTTTACCTTTAATGTCGTTCCTAAAGTTATGGTATTTCCTTCTATACTGTTATCTAATGTTACTTCACTATCTCTTACATTTACTGTTCCGTTTGCTCCGCTTACTTTATAACTTATCGTCCCTCCGGTTACATTATATGTTCCCGTATTTGTTATCTCTTTTGATGTTCCTGTTATCACTATCTTTTCTGCATTTGATGTCATTGTCCCGCTGTTTGCTATCGCATTTTCTGATGTTATTGTCCCTTCATTTGTTATTGTCCCACTATTACTTAAATTCGTTACTGTTACTGCTCCTGCATTTTCTACTGTTCCCTCATTTGTTATTGTTGTTGCTGTTATTGTCTTTCCTGCTTCGTTTGTTATTGCCGCATTCGTTT
>JAFXOB010000193.1 GCA_017529005.1 Elusimicrobiota bacterium | reverse complement strand
TTTTCTTGTCTTTTGATTTTTATCCTTCGAAAAATATTCAACTTTATTCACCTTGCGGTAATTTTTACAATTTACTTACAAATTCAATAAAAGATTTTAAAACTAATATATTGGAAAATATATCCATTCCTTCCGGAAACAATTCACAGGAATACGGGAAAAGCATACCTTTATTGCTAGACACAAGCCTTTATAAACAAAAAATATACTTATATTTCGGAATAACACCGGTTCTTCTGTTTTATTTACCGTTTAATTTAATTACAAAATTATACTTAACGGATAAATCGGTGGTTTTTTTATTAGCATGTTTTAGTTTTTTGTTTTCTTTATTTTTGATTAAAACATTAACAAAAAATTACAAAAATATCCCTGCTAACATAAAGATATTAAGCCTTTTTTTAATAGGTTTTTGTAATTTTTTACCTTTTATGATAATTCACGGTTTTATTTATCAAGTTGCAGTTCTTACGGCAAATAATTTATTATTCGGAACATTTTGTTTGTTTTATTATTATATCACTATAAAGGATTTAAGAACTCAACATATTTTATCTTTTTTCATATCTCTGTTTTTGTGTTTATCCGTTGGCGCAAGACCTCATTATATTTTATTTATTCCGATATTTTTATTTTTTATTATTTATCTTAATTACAAACAAAATGACAATTTCAAAAACATCTTCAAAACTATTATTTTTTTTATCACTCCATGCTTAATATATGGAACAATCATTGCTTTATACAATTATTTAAGATTTGATTCCATATTTGAATTCGGATGGAAATATCAACTAAATGTCCAAGATCAGTTAAACTTTACTTTTACAATTAAAGATTTTATTATAGGACTAAAAAATAATTTTTTATTGTTACCGACAATAAACGAACAAACTTTCTTCTCGTTAAAAGCTATTTCAAATCACAGAATCGGTAATGAATATGTTACAGGTATTTTATGGACTTGTCCTATTGTATACATATTATTTTCCCTTCCGAATTTTTTGAAAAAAACTTTTATTGATAATAAAAACAATTTTATTTTTTTGTCAGCATTAATATCGGTAATAATTATAAATATTATTATAATTAGTTTTTTCGGAATAGTTATAAGATACATATTTGAATTTTTATCTTTAATGGTTATATTATCCGTTACAATATTTTTCTTTTATTTCAACAGAACAACAGATAAATCCACAAGATTTTTTCTTAATTTATTATTTATATTTATTTTTGTTTATTCCGTATTTATAAACATATCTTTGCTTTTTTGCAGAGAAAACTTTTGGTTTTATCCGACAATGACAAACACAAATTATTCTAAGATTATTGAGTTCTTATTTTAATTTTTTATTATCAAAAATAAGTTTATATGGTTACTATGAATATTTTGATTATTTTATTATTATTGATTATTTTTTCTTTACTTTCTGTTTTGTTTTCTGAATATCATAAAATATTTATTGTATTTTCTATATTAATTGTCTTATTATTTTACTTTTTCTTATCAAAAAGTTTTTTCCATACAGAATCTTTTTATCCAGATACTAAGATATCAACCTATAAGCCGTGCGGTAATTATTACAATTTATTACTAGAATCTTTAAAACACGGGAAATTTTTTATTACAAACATAAATAACTCGCAAAATATTCATATTCTTGACACCAGTATATATAAAGACAAAGTATATCTTTATTTCGGACTAACACCTTTGTTACTATTTTATATACCATTTAAGTTAATAACAAGTTTATACTTAACGGATAAGTTTATTACTTTTATATTGGGATGTGTTATTTTTTTATTAT
>JAFXOB010000192.1 GCA_017529005.1 Elusimicrobiota bacterium | reverse complement strand
TTTTCCCATAACCTTTTCCGATTCGCCCATATGATAAATATATGCCGTATCGTAGTAGTTTATACCGTGTTCCATTGCATAAGCTACCATTTCTTCTACTTTCTTTTCATCTATATTTGTTTCTACTCCGTCAATTACAGGTAATCTCATTGCACCGAAACCCAAAAGAGAAATTTCTTCTTTTTTCCCTTTTAAAAAGGTTCTTGTTGCAACTTTATCGGCTAAACTTTTTGTTACAGTTGCCGCTTTTTTACATGCAGATAACACTACCGCACCTATTGTTGTAAATACCGCCGACTTTAAAAATTCTCTTCTGTTCATTTTTTCTCCTATTTTAAAATTAAAATTTTAAAATTTAGCTAAACAACTTTATCTTTTAAATTATAACTTTGTATTTGACTCAATCGAGTACCAACCGCTATCGCTTTATTTTCAGTACACTTCATTCGCCAAATACTTCGTTAAAATTTAAAATATTGAAAGTCTTTGGATGCTAAAAGAAACTACTTTTATTTTGAAATCAAATAAGCTTTTGCAAAAAGCCCAACATCTTTTCATCCAATCATCTAATCATCTAATCTTCTATATTGTATTACTTATAGCAACTCCAATGTCAATTATATCTTTATAAACCTTTTCCGAACTCATACACTTTTTTCGGATAATCCGTTCTGTTTATTGAACCTGCCGTCCATACTCCCGGAACAATAAATCTGCCTATATCTTTCCATCCGAGATAATCCAATAAAACATCATAATGTGTTCTTATAGGTTGTTCATCGTGGCTTGAATTGTTCGCATAAGTCATAAAAAGAGCTGCTTTTTTAGGAACATGAATTTTACCGTTTAATGCATAAAATCTGTCTATAACGGCTTTAAGTTGTGCCGATATACCGAAATAATACATAGGGGTTACAAAAACGACCAAATCGGCATCAACAATATGTTCTCTTACAAAATTAAAATCATCGTTGAATACACAAGGTCCGTTCATTCCGCACTTGTTACAACCGATACAAGGATGAACATCCTTGAATGCACTGTCAAATCTGTATACTTTATGTCCTTTTTCCGTTGCACCTTTAATAAAATTGTCTGCCAAGATATTTGAGTTGCCGTTTTTTCTCGGACTGCCTGTCAAAACCAAAATTTTCATTTGTTTCTCCGCATTTTTATTATCACTTAAAACAGAATTGCCCATTATTGCACCTGTTGCAACAACTGCCCCTACAATCAACGAATTTTTTATAAATTTTCTTCTGTCCATTTTTTGCCTTATTTTTTTATAAACTTATCATCGGATTTTGGAATACCGTTTACATCTTCAACATATCTTTCAACTTTCATGTGTAAATCGTATTTGTTCCTGAGTTCGGCAATTTTGCCCATCATAGGTGAAGCATGATGAACATCAAGTGCTTGTTGGCTTTCCCAACTGTCTATTAAAAGAACGGTATCTTTACTGTTTGCAGGGTAAAAATATTCGTATTTTATATTTCCCTTTTCTTTACGAATAGCATCCGCGGTTCCGGACTTTTCCATTTCTTTAACAAACTTCTTGGCATTTCCTTTTTTACCGCTGTAGTATATATTTATTGTTATTGTACTGTCATTTGTTATAACTTCTTCTTCACCATAAGAAACAGACACAAATAATACCGTTGTTAAAAGCAAAATCATTGCACCATATATTTTTTTCATTTTAAACTCCCAAACGTATTTGTAGAATTAAAACCCTAATCCTTTTAACCAATCGGAAACTTTTTTGTCGGCTTCGGATTTGCTGTTTTGTGCAACATGTCCGTAAACACCTAACCCTTTTTTTACTTCGGATGCTTTTGTTATTGATTTTATTTTACTTTCGCTTCCCGCCAAACCGCTGCCTTCATGTGTTCCGAAAGGTATTACTGTTTTACCTGAAAAATCATAACTTTCCAAAAATGTATAAACAGGCATCGGCAAATCTCCCCACCAGTTAGGATAACCGACGAATATTACATCATAATCCGCAACATTTACTTTACCTGCAATTTCCGGTCTTTCATTGTTTCTTTTTTCGGTTTGCGCATAATTTATTAAATCGTTATATGATTTGGGATATTTATCGTTTGCAACTTTAATTTCAAATGTATCTCCGCCTGTTTTTGCCGCTATCATTTCTGCAATTATTTCCGTGTTACCTTTCTTTATTGTTCCTACACTGTATTGTTCACCGTTTTTGGAAAAATATGCCACCAAAACTTTTTTACCGCTGTTTACTTTTGTTGTTGATTCCGCTGCTGCCATAACTTCGCCTCCGTTATTATTACTTTTTAATAAAAAAATTGCTCCTACAACTGCTATCAATAAAACTGCTATTGTTATTTTTAGTTTCATAAAAATCCTCCGGATTCTTGATGTATGGATGTATAGACCAAAAATTCCTGCAGAATTTTAATGGATGGATGTATGGAAACGACATAAATTACTTCTCTTCACTCGTAATAACATTTTTGTCGTTGTCTTTTCTATACCTCTATACTTCTATCCTTCTATACATCAGTTACTATTTTACCAAATTAGAGCAACTCTAAGTCAAATTTTATAAAAATCTGTCTTATTATCCTAAAAAAAGATATAATAAGTACAATTTTCTGCCGGGGGTTTTGATTATGCAAAAATATTCACACACTTACAATGTAATACTTGATAATATGGATTTATTCCATTACAGGTTAAGACCGATATCCGCAATTATGTATTTACAAGACGCTTTCGCACGATATACCGCAACAAAAAAGATGGCTGCTTACGATTTGTTTGCTACTAACCAATACTGGATAATAACCGAAATCAATATGGAATTTACGGATGTTTTACCTTACTGGTCCGAAGAAATAAAAGCGGAAATTTGGATTTCAGAACTTTCAAAATTAAAAGTTTATACGGATTTTAATATTTATTATAACGATAAAGTTTTTGCAAAAGGAAACATTCTTTGGTTCGTAATAGACAGAGAAACTAAAAGACCTGCAAAAACCGATGTTGTAGCCGAAAGGTTTGAAGTTTGTAACGAACTTGTTTTAGGAGAGC
>JAFXOB010000191.1 GCA_017529005.1 Elusimicrobiota bacterium | reverse complement strand
TTTGTTTTTGTTAAAAAAATCAATATGAGTTGTAACTATTTTTACATTATATTTTATAATATCTTTAATTAGATCATTTGAGCAAAAACATAATGCCGGATATAAAATTCCTTTTTTTAAAGCTTTCTTATAATCATCTATTGAAAAAACTTCTACAATCATTCTATCTGTAAATTTAAAATTTTTTAACAATATATCATAATCTTCTATTTTGTCTGTAACAAGAAACAAATCTTTGTTTGTAGTAAATATTTGATTAATATCTTCAGCTGTTAAAGGTGTATATTTGTTATAAATTTTTTGTTTTTTTATTTCTTTTACATTATAAAAATCATTCGTTGTATTAGTCATTTTGTTAAACTTTTTAAAATCGTGCATTGCGACGATTTCATTATCTTTTGTTAAACATAAATCTATCTCTATAAATTTATAACCGTTGTTTATTGATTTTATTATCGCTTCCAATGAATTAGTGTCTGTTTTATCATCTATTTGTCCGCAAGCATGTGCAATTAGACAATTTTCATTTATAACTTGTTTGTTAGAATAATAAAATTTATTTCTTTTAATCGGGAAAATAAAATTAAAAATTTGTAACGATATTAAGATTAAGAAAACTAAAATTATAAAAATATTAATTATTTTCTTTTTGTTCTTTAGAAAGTTAGTAATATGTACTAATTTTGAGAATATAAATGTTAATGGTTTATAAAGTCTATTCAGAAAAGTTTTATTTGAATATTTTATATCGTAAATTATAAAAAGCACTAATATAATGCAAATGGAATATTTTAAAGAAGAAAATAATATGTTATCAATAAAATCTTTTATTAAAGAGCCGCTTGTTCCTTTGAGAGGTAAAGATAAGGTAAATAATATTTGTTCTATTGTTATATTGCCAAAATTTTTAAAAATCCAATTAGGAATCAAAATAACCAGGAAAGAACAATTTATTAACAAATATAACAATAAAATATAAAAAAATATTTTAAAATTTTTGAAACTAAAAAAATTTTGCATCAAATTTATTTACCAAGTAACAAAGGTTGCCACCAAGCTTTATTATTTAAATACCATTCTATTGTTTTTTCTATTGCTTGTTCGAATTTGTATTTAGGTTCCCAACCAAGTTCTTCTTTTATTTTTGTTGCATCAATAGCATATCTTCTATCGTGCCCAAGTCTGTCAGTAACATATTTTATTAATGAACTGTCTTTACCTAAATATTTTAGAATAGTGTCGGTAATATATTTGTTAGTTTTTTCATTATTTCCACCGACATTATATATTTCACCATTTTTACCCTTATGTAATACTGTATCTATGGCAGAGCAATGATCTTCTACAAAAAGCCAATCTCTTATATTTAATCCGTCGCCATATAAAGGTACTTGTTTATTATCAAGAGCATTTGTAATAAACAGAGGAATCAATTTTTCCGGGAATTGATATGGTCCGTAATTATTTGAACATCTTGTAATATTAACATTAAGTCCGAAAGTATGATGATAAGCCATAACTAATAAGTCTGCACTTGCTTTACTTGCAGAATACGGACTATTAGGCGAAAGGGGGGTTTTTTCGGTAAAAAAACCGGTTTTACCGAGAGAACCATAAACTTCATCTGTAGATATTTGAAAGAATTTTTCTGTTTTATATTTTTTTGCAACTTCTAAAAGATTTTGTGTGCCCAAAACATTTGTTTTTACAAATATATCGGGATTAGTTATGCTTCTGTCAACATGAGATTCTGCAGCGAAGTTTATTATTACATCTATTTTATTATCTAAAACAATTTGATCAACTAATTTATTATCTGTAATATCTCCTTTTACAAATAAATAATTAGGGTTGTCTTTTATATCATCCAAACTTTTTATATTACCTGCATAAGTTAATAAATCAAGATTAACTATTTTATAATCTTGATATTTGTTCAACATATATCTGACAAAATTACTTCCTATAAAACCGGCTCCTCCGGTAACTAAAATGTTTTTCATATTTTTAATTCCCATAAACTGTATATTTCTTGTATATTGAACCACCCATCATTTCCGCGGTTCTTTGAGTCATTACATTGTCTTCTAAAATCCAAGAAAGTTCACATTCTTGATATCCGCCTTTAACGGAATTTATAAGAGCTTCTAAAGACATATAAGCTTCAATACCTTTATGTCTATATTCTTTTTTTACACCCATAATCATAAGCCTTAAATCTTGAATTTTTCTTTTATAATATAAAAATTTAAAAATACCGAAAGGGAAAAGTTTTCCGTTCATTTTTTTAAATACATAGTTATAATCCGGAACAGCTATGAGCATTCCTATCGTTTTATCTCCGTCACAAGCAAGCATTATTATATTTGGGTCGGCCAAATCTACCAAATCATTTGCTATGGATTCAAATTCCTCTCTTGTCCAAGGAACAAATCCCCAATTCTTTTCCCAAGCAGAGTTATAAACTTCAATTATATCTTCAAGTTCTTTCTTAAAATTTTTTCTGTCAAAAGTTTTTAAAGTTATATTAGGGTTTCTCTTTTGAACAATTCTTAATGCTTTTGTAAGCCTTGGCATTCTGTCATCTAAAGCAACAGGAATATTATATGCATAGAGTTCTTTTATCTTTGTAAGTCCGCATTTTTCTGCCAAATTCAGATAATATTTATGAGTATAAGGCATTAATAATTTGGGACAACTATCAAAGCCTTCATATAAGAAACCTACTTCATCGTTAGTTGACGGATTCATCGGTCCCATCATTTTATTAAGATTGTTTTCCGATAACCATTTTTTTACTGCATCAAATAATAATTGAGCTGCTTCAACATTATCTATACATTCAAAGAACCCGAAATAACCGATTTCAGTTTCTTGAAATTTAATATAGTTATAATCAATAATACCTGCAATTCTTCCGACAACATTATTTTTATCATCATAGGCTAAAAATAACTGTTTTTTTGCATGTTTCCAATAAGGATTTTTATCTGATAACAATTTCTTATTTTCAGAATCTAATTGGGGAATCCAATAAGGATTGCCTTTATAAATTTTATAAGGTAATTTTATAAAGTCGTTTATTTTATCGAAATCTATTTTCTTTACAGTAAACATTTTACTTATTAGACCACAAATTTTTGAACCATCTTTTTGTGGCAGCGGCAAATTTATTGTTTGAAAAAGAAAAATTCCATCTTTTATTGTTTATATTGTATGAAGATTTCTTTTTTGATTTATTTCTTGTGTTTCCGCCCGGAATAATTCCGAGTTGTTTAGAAACTTTTTCAAATTTATCAAGAATCATTTCAAGTTGTTCATCTGTATGTGTTGCCATATAACTTGTTCTTATGATAGCTTGCCCTTCCGGAACAGCAGGACTTACTATAGGTGAAGCAAAGATACCTTCTTCAAATAACATAGCACACATTTGGAAAGCTTTCATATCTTCTCCTACTGTTATAGGAATTATAGGAGATTCTGATGTTCTTGTATCAAAACCTAAAGACTGGAATCCTTCTTTCATTTTATTTGTATTTTCCCAAAGTTTTGCTCTTCTTTCAGGTTCATCTTGTAAGATATCTAATGCAACATCTATTGCTCCTACGCATGCAGGCGGTAATGCCGCTGTAAAAATTAATGATCTTGCGGTATGTTTAATATAATTAATAACTTCAGTTCTGCTTGCAATAAACCCTCCTATTGAAGCAAGAGATTTTGAAGCCGTTGCCATTAAAACATCGACTTCAGGTTCCATATTAAAATATTCTCCGGTTCCTTTACCGTTTTTTCCGAGAACTCCTAGAGAATGAGCTTCATCTACATAAACTCTTGCACCATATTTTTTCGCAAGTGCGGAAATTTCAGGGAATTTTGCAATGTCTCCTTCCATACTGAATATTCCGTCAACAACTATTAATGCAGATGTTCCTTTAGATTGAACTTTTGCTAATTGTCTTTCTAAATCAGCCATATCGTTATGTCTAAATCTTAACATTTCGCCACCGAAAGAAAGTCTGCAACCATCTATAATAGAAGCATGATCTAATTTGTCTGTAATAACAAATTCTCCTTTGCCAACTAAAGAAGATATAGCACCTAAATTTGAATGATGACCGGTTGTAAAAAGTATAGCAGCTTCTTTACCTACGAATTTTGCAAATTTTCTTTCAACCTTTTCATGCAAATCGTTTGTTCCATTTACAAATCTTGAACCGGTACAAGATGTCCCATATTGTTTTGCGGCTGCAACTGCACCTTCTATAACTTTCGGATGATCTGCAAGTCCTAAATAATTATTTGAACACAAAACAATTTTTTCTTTACCGTCTATTTTAACTACAGGACTTTGAACGGTTTCTACTCTTTTAAAATATGGGTACATTCCTGCTGCCTGTAAATCTCTTGCTGCAGTAAATTTAGTACATTTTTCAAAAATATCGTTTGACATAAAACACTCCACATGTAATTTGTATTAAAAATATTTATTAGCTAAATACCAATTGTATGTTATTTTGGCACCATTTTCAAGCTTTGTAAACTCAAAATCAGTATCTTTTATTATATTTGAATTATCTGCAGTCCAATAAGTTTGTAACATTTCAATTATTTTTTCTTTACTTAATACCTGAGGCTTTTTCGTTATTTTTGCAACTAATTCATAAAAACTTGCAACAGTTTTGAATATAAAATCAAATAAAACAATAGGGATAGTTTTTATATTATTTGCTTTTGCTATTGTTGTAGCGACATCTTTCCATGTATAAATATTGCCATCACAAAGATAATAAGTCTTATTGTTTGTGTTTTTGTTGTTTAAAGATAAAGATATAACTTTAGCAATATCTTTTACAAATACAAGCTGAATAAATCTTTTATTATATGTATTAGGCTTTAAATGATGCTTAACCAAATTAAAGAAAATAAAAATATCTTTGTCTCTTGGCCCGTAAACTGAAGCCGGTCTTATAATTGTATAAGGTATTTGTCCTTCTAATTTTTTTACTTCTTGCTCTGCAAATAATTTACTTTTACCGTAATTGGAAACAGGTTTTTCTTCTTCCGTTAAAAATTTAGGCTTTTCGGTTTGGCTTGGACCCATTGCTGCTTGAGAAGATATATATATAAATTTTTTTATGTTACTTTTATTTTTTATTGCAGCTTGAATTAGATTTTTTGTTCCTACAACATTAGTGGTATAATAGTTTTCCCAATTTAAAGCCCTCACAACACCTGCACAATGAATTATAACATCAACGGATGAAACGATTTTAGATAGATTTTCTACATCATTTAATGAACAGTATTCAAATTGAACAGGAGAATCTTTAATCCATTTTAAGTTAGAAGTTTTTCTTATAGTGGCAATAATATCATGATTATTGGAAATAAGTTCTTCAACTATATGGCTGCCTACAAAACCTGTCGCACCGGTAAGTAAAACTTTCATATATTTTCCTTATACAAAAAAATAAATGGCAACGGGTGGAATTGAACCACCGACCAAAGGCTTATGAGTCCTCTGCTCTACCCCTGAGCTACGTTGCCATTAAACAAACAAACTATAAATAATATTTGAGTATTGTATTATTTTTGATACTAAAAGTCAAATAAAACAGGTATTATTTCAAAAAATTATATACTACAAATTGTCTTTTTCATCAATATAGCATTTTCACCGTTCTTATAATAATTATTTCTTGTATTGTATTGCTTAAAATCGAATTTTAAATATAAATTTATTGCCGGAATATTTTTTTCGCCAACTTCAAGAAAAACAGTTTTTACACTTTGTTTGGAAATGTCGTTCAATGTTTTTTCTAAAAGATATTTTACTAAATTTTGTCTTTTGAAATCGTTATCAATTACTATATTTAATATCTCCGCTTCATCAATAATAATATGGTATATGACGTATCCGACAATTTTGGTATCTGCAAATAAAACCTTAAAGAAAGAATTTTTGTTTTCAAGTTCTTCCGTAAACATATTTTCTGTCCAA
>JAFXOB010000190.1 GCA_017529005.1 Elusimicrobiota bacterium | reverse complement strand
TGAATATTTTCCTGTCTTCTGCCATATCTATAGATTCAACGGACGTTCCCAAAATTTTTAGTCCTGCTTTATTTAAAGCGGAAGCCAAATTCAAAGGTGTTTGGTCACCGAACTGAACAACAACACCTTCCGGTTTTTCTTTTTCTGCAATATTTAAAACATCTTCTACAGTTAACGGTTCAAAATAAAGTTTATCTGCTGTATCATAATCGGTAGATACTGTTTCAGGGTTACAATTTACCATTATCGTTTCATAACCTTCCTGTTTTAATGAAAGAACTGCATGAACACAACAATAATCAAATTCTATACCTTGTCCGATTCTGTTAGGACCTGCACCTAAAATCATAACTTTTTTCTTTTTATCTGAAACTACTACATCATCTTCATCTTCGTAAGTTGAATAATAGTATGCTGTGTTAGCTTTAAATTCACCACCGCAAGTATCTACAAGTTTATATACAGGTATAATTTTTAACTCTTTTCTTAATGCTCTGATTTCTTCTTCTTTTTTACCTGTAGCAATAGCTATTTGTTTATCTGAAAAACCAAACTGTTTTATTCTTCTTAAAAGAAGTTTTTGATCTTCACCTTTTAATTTGAATATATTAGGAATTTCACTTTCCATATCAACAATTTCTTTTATTTGATTTACAAACCATTGATCAATTTTACATATATTAAAAATATCATCAACAGACATTCCCAATTTTAAAGCATATCTTATAACATAAATTCTGTCACAGTTAGGTGTGCCAAGTTTAGCGGTAACAATTTCCAAAGCTTTTTTCTTAGCTTCTTCGGTATTTTGTTCCAACAATTTGTTTAACTCTTTATCTATACCGACATTTTCCAAACCATAACCGCTTCTTTTAACTTCCAAACCTCTAATGGCTTTTTGTAATGCTTCTTTAAATGTTCTGCCCAAAGCCATTGTTTCACCAACAGATTTCATTGCCGTACCAAGTGTCTGGTTAGTATCGCCAAACTTTTCAAATGCAAATCTTGGAATTTTTATAACATGATAATCTACTGTCGGTTCAAAACTTGCAGGATTAGGTGCCGTGATATCGTTTGTAAGTTCATCCAAAGTATATCCTACAGCCAACAAACTTGAAATTTTTGCTATAGGAAAACCTGTAGCTTTTGAAGCAAGAGCCGATGAACGACTAACACGAGGATTCATTTCTATAACAACAAGTCTTCCATCTTTAGGATTTTGTGCAAACTGAATATTTGCACCACCGTGTCTCATACCGATAACTCTTAATATCTTAAAAGAATCTTGTCTTATTTTTGCATACTCTTTTGCGGTAATTGTCATTGCAGGTGCTACGGTAATAGAATCTCCGGTATGAACACCCATAGGATCAACATTTTCTATTGAACAAATAGCAATACAATTATCTTTTCTGTCTCTCATAACTTCCATTTCAAGTTCTTTCCAACCTAAAACGGATTCTTCTATTAAAACTTCACTTATAGGGCTGGCCTGTAGACCTGCTTGAACGATTTCTTCAAACTCTTCTTTTGTCCATGCTGTTCCAGAACCTACACCACCCAAAGTAAATGAAGGTCTTATAATTACAGGAAAACCTATAGAATTTGCAATATCTCTTGCTTCCTGCATATTATATGCATAACCGCTTTTCGGTAAATCAAGGCCGATACTTTCAACCATTTTTTTGAAAAGTTTTCTGTCTTCAGCTTTTGAAATAGTATCAAAGTCTGCACCGATAAGTTCTACATTATGTTTGGCAAGAATACCTTTTTCGGCCAAAGCTGCTGCCAAATTAAGTGCTGTCTGGCCGCCGAGTGTAGGAAGTATCGCATCCGGTTTTTCTTTTTCAATAATTTTTTCAACTATTTCCGGAACTAAAGGTTCAATATATGTTGCATCTGCAAATTCAGGATCTGTCATAATCGTTGCCGGATTGGAATTTACTAAAACAACTTTATATCCTTCTTTTTTCAATGCTTTTATAGCTTGTACTCCGGAATAATCAAACTCACAAGCTTGACCTATAACGATAGGTCCCGAACCAATTATAAGTATTTTTTTAAGATCTGTTCTTTTAGGCATTTTTTTCCACCATATCAAAGAAATTTTTAAACAAGTATCCGGTTTCGTCTGAATCTAAAGAAGG
>JAFXOB010000189.1 GCA_017529005.1 Elusimicrobiota bacterium | reverse complement strand
GATTTAAATGAGATTGTTAAATTTTTGAGACAAGCTTATCCGGAAACGGAAATATTAATTCTTTCAAACTTATTTGATAAAAATATAGTTTTTGATACATTAAATAAAATAAAACAGGAAACAGGATTATATAAATTATCAATAGGTTCATCTATCGATGGAATAGGAATAGAACATGACAAAATAAGAGGGCAAAAAGGGGCTTTTGAAAATTTAACAAACAATCTTGAATTTTTAAAACAAAATTTTCCGGAAGTTTATTTCAGTTTAAATTTCACAATAATTCCTAATAATTGTGATAAAATAGTCGAAGTGTATGATTGGTGTCATAATAAAGGTTATCATGTATCATTTCAAATGTTTGTTCAAAAAAAAGAAACGAAACAATTTGTTTGGCAGGATAATGCTTTGGAAACCATAGAGAATCAAATAAACATAATAACCGAAAAAATGGCAAACGAATGCGGTATTAATGAATTCAAAGAAGAAATTTTTTTACAAAATGAAGGATTAACCTCTCAATTCTTGGCACTATATTACATAATAAAATATATTAAAAATCCTAAAAGATATTTCCCGAATTGTCCCTGCGGTGAGAAATATGCAATGATAAATCCGTTCGGAGAGGTTTATTTTTGTCCGGTTTACAAAAATAAATTTGCCGGAGATTTAAGAAAAGATGATTTTGATATTCTGTGGAGCAGCAAACAAGCTAATGAAGTAAGAACTTTTTTTAATTCAAAAAAATGTCATTGTTGGCTTACATGTACAAACGGATATATGTTAGAAGATGCTATAAAATCGGGAAAGCAACTCTATATAGCAACAAACTTAAAAAACAAAAAATGAATTTAACTATAACAGCACTTATTATTTCTTCAAACAATAGAATCGATTATCTTAGAGAAAATATAAATTCTCTAATGAAATTTAAAACTAATATTTTTGTTGTTGTTAACGGAGAAGATAATCAGATAATAGATTTCTTAAAGGCAACAACAAAAAACTATTCCAATATTGATTTCATGGTTTTAAAAGAAAAAGTCAACAAATCAAATGCAAGAAATATTGGCTTAGAAAAAATTAATTCACAATACATTTATTTTCTTGATGATGATACATTTATTGATAAAGACAACATTAAAATAATAAATGAAAAAATAATAAAATATCCGTTCATAGGTGTAATCGGCGGCCCTAATTTGAATCCGTCTCTTTCTTTAAGATTTCAGAAATTAACAGGTCTTTTATTATCTTCATTTTTTATGTCATATAAAATGAATGCAAGATATTTTAAAAAAGGAACCGACAGATTAACTGACGATACGGAACTTATACTTTGTAATTTAGCAATAAAAAAAGAACTGTTTACAAAATACAATTTAAAATTTAATAAATTACTTCATTATAACGAAGAGAATTTACTGTTAGAACAATTAAAAGAATACGATATAGAGATGTTATATACTCCTGACTTAGTTGTTTACCATCATAGAAGAAAAACTTTGAAACTGTTTCTGCAACAAATATATTACTCGGGAAAAGGAAGAGGTATTATGTCCGTAATAAAACCTTCGAGTATAAAACTGTTTTTTGTTTTTCCTACATTGTTTATACTGTATATTGTTTTATTGTTCTTTGGAAAAATGACTCTTATTTTACTGAACATATATTTATTACTTATATTATTTAACACATTAACAATATTTTTTATAAACAAACTAAAATTATTGGATTTGGCAATATTATTTATAACAACAATATTATCTCATATATCTTACGGTTATGGCTTTTTTATAGGAATACTTAAAGGTTTATTATGGAAAACAAAGAAAGTTTTTTAAACAT
>JAFXOB010000025.1 GCA_017529005.1 Elusimicrobiota bacterium | reverse complement strand
TCTCATCTTTCTAACATTTAATATCGGTTTTTGAATATTATATTTTTTAAATATTGAATAATATTTATTCAATTTTTCTTGGAAGAATAAAAAAGATTTTTCTTTTAAATATTTAGAATATTGCTTATATAAATAATTTGTGTTTCTATATTTCGAATAAAAAATTAAATTTAAATCTTTTATTTCTATTTTATTTTTCTTATCTTTATAGGCATTAATATTATATTTCCTTCCTAAAATATAAACATAACCACCATTACAAAAGTTTTCTTTTATAGCATTTTTATTATTATTAACTACTTTTAAAACATGTTTATTTATCCATAACTTTTTATTATCTATAAAACTATAAATTGTTTTCATATTTGTTTTTTCTGGAACAGATAAACAAATATCATTATTTTTAAAAATTTTTAAATAGAAATTTTTAATCGGTTTTTTATATATACTAACATCAACAAACATATTGTTATTTAATTTTAATTGGTATGTAATCATTTATTTAATCTTGCCTTCATTGTTGAAACTATCTGTTCTTCTATTTTATCTAAAGAATCAAAAGACAACTTTATTTCATTACTATCGCAAAAATCAAAAATTAAATCTTCCATTTGTTGCTTTAATTCATTTATTAAAATCGTGTTATATTGCCAACCCGGCTTAATATTTTGCTTAAATACTTCTGCAATTAAAACACTCAAATTCCCAATACAGATATCAAAATCACTATTATTTTCTATTTCTTTTATTTTTGATAACCCACTGTTTAAATGAGAATATATAGACTTTGCATCATCATTCGTTTCTATATTATTAGGATATTTTTTCCCTATAAAACCTTGCCCATAATCATTTGAAATTTTTTCCATCATTGAATAATAAACTTCATCATCTCTTGTTTGAGCATATTCATAAAGTGTTGTTTCTATTTGTTGTTTAAATGTTTTATAAAACATAGGGTCTGTTTCTTTTTTTGATACTAATGTAGCTTCTATACTTGAAACAATAGCATCTGCCTTTGCTGTTTTTGTAGGCAGTTTTGCCAATTCTTTTTCAAAGTTTTCTTTATCTGTAATAATAGTCGGTTTTATTATAGTTTTATCTTCTTGTGCTATAACATAACTATCTAAAAGCTTTTTTATAGAAACTTCATATTTACTAAAATCAACAATTTCTTTATATCTCAATCTTAATGTTGCAACTAACTTTCTAAAAAAAGCTAAATCTCTTGCAAATTTTTGCATTTGCTCTTTGCCGATATAAGAATATATTTGATAATTGTTTGTTGCCATTTCAAGCTTTTTTGTAAAATCTATAACTTTTTCATACAATTCTTTTCTTCTTTCATCATTTTTAAAACTAATTTGTAACTCTTCGGTATCTTTTAATTGTTTATTATCAAACATATCCAACAACAATTTATAACTTTCAAATAAATCTTTTGATACATCTTCACAAGATAACAATGCTTTTTCTATATCTTCTTTATCATATTTATTTAATCCGGATTCATTACTATACATATCCATTGCTTCGTTTAAATGTGTAAATATTCCATAAAAATCTACTATCCAACCGAAATCTTTATCTGGATAAATTCTATTCACTCTTGCTATTGCTTGTAATAAATTATGTTCTTTCATTGGTTTATCAACATACAAAACCTTTGCTATAGGAGCATCAAAACCGGTTAAAAGTTTATCTTTAACAATAATAATATCAACAGAACCTTCTAAATTTAAAAATTCATTTTTAACCCAATCATCATATTTTTCATATTTGTTACCAAATAAAGGTTCAACTTCTTTTTTAAAAAATTCTGATATTTTAACTTGTTCTTCATCGTTAAGTTCTTCATCTTCCGCTTTTGCTTCCGGTGAAATAACAACAGCAACTTTTAATCCCATTTCATTTTTTAAAATATAATATAAATCTACTGCAACGGCTCTGCTACTTTCTGCCAACATTGCTTTAAAGCCAAAAGGTTTTACATATTTTTCAAAATGTTCTTTAACGGAAAAGCCAACTACTCTTAACCTTGTTGTAGTATGTGCAAGTTTTATAAATCTACTCCACTTATGTTTAAAATCTTCTTTTTGTTCTTTTGTTAAATTTTCCGTAACTTTATCAAAATATTTATCAATAACATCATCGGTAACTTTTTGTGGTACAATTCTACCTTCATATACTAATGGAACAATAACTTTATCTTCTTGACCTTGCTTTATTGTATAAGCATCTATCAACTTACCGATTCTTTTATAAGTAGCAAGTTTTTTATTTTTTATTATAGGTGTTCCGGTAAAACCTATTTTAACGGCATTAGGTAAAACATCTAACATAAAATTATGAAAATTACTTGATTGACTTCTGTGACACTCATCTATAAAAACAAAAATATTATTGTTTTCTATTTTAAAATTAGAATTTGCAACTTTAGAAAATTTGTGTATAACAGTTGTAATAATTTTTTCTTTATCATTTTTTAACAAATTTAATAAACCGGCTCCTGTTGTTGCTCTACTCGGCGCCATTTGAGTATTTGTAAAATTATCTCTTAACTGTTTATCTAAATTTATTCTATCTGTTACTAAAACAAATCTCGGATTATTTATTAGAGAATTTTCTTTTTCACTTTCTGCAATAATATTTTTTACTAACATTACCATTGTTAAACTTTTACCGCTGCCTTGAGTATGCCATATAACACCATTTCTTGAACCGTTACCATCTTTACCTAAAATTCTATCCATGGCTTTTTTTATACCGAAAAACTGTTGGTATCTTGCGATTTTTTTT
>JAFXOB010000188.1 GCA_017529005.1 Elusimicrobiota bacterium | reverse complement strand
ATTAGTGAATTAATAAAAATATATCGAAACTTTTTAGAATATTTGTTATTAACAAAATATATAAAAATTGTAGAAATCAAAATTGGTATTAAAATTTTTAAGTTATATAAAAAAAACAAATAAAAACTATTAAATGTTCTATTAAATTGTTTTGGAAAAAAATAGTTGTGGATAAAAAGTATATTAGGAAAAAGAGATAAAATATCCGATATTAATGAAGGATATATTAAAAACTTAATATTTATAGATATTATTAAAGAAACTAAAAACAATACTATAGATATTATAGCAGATATATAAAAAAAGGAATTATAAATTTTAGATACAAAAATATTTAATTTGTTCATAAAATATATTCAATAACTTTATTAATTTTATTACAAATAATATCAGCTTGTTTTAAATATTGCTCCGGAAGACTTGTAGTAACTGCAACACAAAACATTTTTGCCGCTTTTGCTGCTTTTATTCCGTAAGGAGCATTTTCTATAACTATACATTCACTTGGTTTAACTTTCAATTGTTTTGCAGCAGTTAAATAAGAATCCGGATGCGGTTTTCCTCTTTTTATCATATCGGCTGCTATTACAATATTAAATAGAGATATTGTTTTTTTAGGTAACATTGACTTTACTTTTTCTCTGTTAGAACCGGTAACTATTGCAAGTAAAAAACCTTTTTCTTTTAATCTATTCAAAACAAATTCTATATCTGAAAATAAATGAACTTTAAAATATTTTTTGTATAACTTATCTCTTACTTTTAATACTTCTTCTACAATTTTATCATTACATTTAATATTATCCCTTTTAAAAAATCTCTTAACACAAATCTCGCATTTTTCACCTTCATTTTCATAAATATCAAAAGGGGAAACAGTAACATTATATTTTTTTAATGTTTCAAACCAAGAAATAAAATGATACGGCATGGAATCAACTATAACTCCATCCATATCAAATAACACTGCTTTATATTTTTTTAAATTCTTAATTTTCTTTGCTTCCAATCTTCTAATCTTCCAATATTTTGTCGTTGTTTTTGCAGTTGTCGTTCAAACCTATAACCTTATCACCTTATAATCCTATAAACTAAAAATTGCTTTCAGCAATTTTTATAGTCCTAAAGCAACTTTATCGTCTACAATAGAAACGTTATTTTTTTGTAAAACATCTATAGCTTTTTCTATGTTGTCAAATTTTAATACCATTAACGCCTTTTCACTAGCTTTTTCAACAAAACCGTACATATATTCAAGGTTTATATCGTTATCCGCCAATACTTTTAATGCTTTTGCAAGTCCTCCCGGAGTATCGGAAACTTCAACCGCAACCACAGGCGCTATTTTTGCAATAAAACCGTTTTCTTTTAAAACTTTTTTTGCTTTTTCAGTATCGTTTAAAACTACTCTCAATATTCCAAATTCAGGAGTTTCGGCAATTGTAAGAGCTTTTATATTGATATTATTATCACCTAATAATCCACAAACATTTGCAAGTCTTCCTTTAGTATTTTCAATAAAAATTGATACTTGGCTAATTGTTTTCATTTTTATCTCCTTTTATTAAAGTTTGTTTTACATGTAACCTGTATATTGAAGCTGTTAGTATTATTGTCAACAAATATACATAATAATCAAACATTGAAATATTTATTGTTAATATGTTCAATCCTACTACAAAAATCGTTGTTATAATAAAAATTAAAAAATTGTTTATTACAACAGAACAAGAATAAATTATTGCTTTAAATACATTTGCATTTGTATCAAGAATTCTATATGGTGCAAAAATAAAAAGTATAGAAATATAAGCAATTATTTTTACCGCATTTTGAATAACATAAGAATCAGCAACATTTTCCGGAGTTAAATTTTCTAAACCTAACGAAATAACAGAAACAGGAATCAAAATTATTACCGAAAATATTATTATAAATACAAAAAACAAAATAAATTGAAAGATCTTCCCTATTAAACTGCCGCTTTTATATTGTTCTGTTTTTGATAAATAAAATATCAAAATCAGCATTAACAAAACGGATATAAAAGGAATAGATATAAATTGTAAAATTATTGAAACGAATATAAAACCAAGTATTAAGATATAGTGTTCTTTAATAACAAGTTTCAGTTCATTAAAATAATCTTTAAAATTCATAAACCTCTTTAAAAATTACTCTGAAATTTTCTATTCCTCTATCCTTCTCCAGCCCTCAAATTTTTGCTACAGCAAAAATTAATGCAAGTGTCTCTTATCAATAACTCTTTTAGATTTTCCTTCTGTTCTTGCAAGAGTTTTTGGTTCAACCAACTTAACATTAACACCTAAACCAATGGTAGAATCTATTGCTCTTTTAATTGTGGCTTTTATATTTTCCAAAGCTTGCAATTCATCAGTAAAGAATTTTTCGTCAACTTCAACAAGAACTTCAAGTTTATCCAAAGAATTTTCTTCTCTGTCTACTATCAACTGATAGTTAGGTAAAGCTCCGTCAACTTGCAACAAAGCATGTTCTATTTGTGTAGGGAACACATTTATTCCTCTAACAACTATCATGTCGTCCGTTCTACCTTTAATTTTGCTGAGTCTCGGAACTGTTCTTCCGCATTTACATGTTTCATAAGTAATGGAAACAATATCTCTTGTTCTGTACCTTATTAACGGAATAGCTTGTTTTGTTAATGTTGTGATTACAAGTTCTCCGGACTCGCCTTCCGGAACAGGTTGATTTGTTACAGGGTCAATTATTTCCGGATAAAAGAAATCAGACCAAATATGAAGTCCTTCTCTGTATTGACAATCTTGTGCAACACCCGGACCGCAAATCTCCGAAAGTCCGTAAATATCGGTTGCTGTCATATTTAAAGTTTTGTCTATTGTATCTCTCATGGCAATACTCCATGGTTCGGAACCGAATATTCCCACTTCCCAACTTGATGTTCTCGGATCAACACCCAATGCTTTCATTTCTTCTGCCAAATACAAAATGTAGCTCGGTGTACAAGCTATAATTCTCGGTTTAAAATCCTGCATTAACTTTATTTGTCTTTTTGTTTGACCTGTTGCTGCAGGAATAATTGTTGCACCAAGTCTAAGTGCTCCGTAATGAAGACCCAACCCGCCGGTAAAAAGTCCGTATCCGTAAGAAATTTGAATAATATCTCCTTTTTTACCGCCTGCACATGCAATAGAACGGGCAGCAACATTTGCCCAAAGGTTAAGATCTCTTTTGGTATAACCTACAACCGTAGGATTACCTGTTGTTCCGCTCGACACATGAATTTCCGCAACATTTTTAATATCCGTTGAAAACAAACCGAACGGATAAGAATCTCTTAAATCTTCTTTCGGTGTAAACGGTAATTTTGTAATATCATCGATAGATTTAATGTCTGTAGGTACTATTCCCAACTTATCAAACTTCTGTTTATACACAGGTGATTTATCGTAGATGTATTTTACAACTTTTACTAACCTTTCCGACTGCAAGTTTTTTAAATTTTCTCTGCTTGCACACTCAATTGCTTCATTGTAAATCATACAACACTCCTTGAAAATCGCTTTGCGATTTTTACTTACCATTTTTCGTTGAATCAAATGTATAAGTTTTGCCGTCAGGCATTTTAAATGTTATTTTTGCTATTGCTATTACATCGCAACAAATACCGAAAGTTGCATTTTTAAGTGCATCTTGTGCCATATTCTTAAAATTCTTTTCAAATGCTTCCGCTTCTTTTATAGGAACAGCCAACTCTATTGTATTCCAGGTAGTAATTGAATTTCTGGCGGAAACAATAACATTCTCATTAATTGTAAACTTTTCAGCTTCCGTATCATAATTACCTATCGAAAGAGAAATTTTATTTTTAAATTCATCCACATATTCTTTATCTGCATTTTTCGTTTTTTCTATAACATATTGTTCTTGTTTTTCTTTATCTTGTAATCTTGCTTGATAATCTGCTTCTTTTTCGTATTTGCCTTTCTGTGTTAAATACGGTTTTACTTTATTTTTATACCAATTTGTAAACGATACCGCAGAAATTACATCATTAATGGAATAAAAAAAACTATAGGAGTCGGAATAAACAAGCGGAACAACAACAGTTCCGTTACCGTTTACGGCACCGAATTTGTTATCTTTTGAAACCATATAAAAATCGTCCATTACTTTTGGAAATTGAGTTATGGAATCGTATTGTGCAAGTTTCGGTGATAACCTTTCACCTTGAAAATTAAACATATAGATATCATCTTTGTTTTTAGCTAAATAAACTGCATCTTGTGGTGTCTTGGCATCTTGTAAGTAATAATTATGAAAAACTTGAACAGAATCATATTCAATAGGTGTTGCTTTATATTCGTAAAATTTTTTGTATCCGGAATAATAAGAATCACCATTATACGGATAGTTTTTAATAGGAAATACTATTCCGTATTTACCATTGTAATGTGATAAAAAATTCTTTTGAGGAATTCCAAATGTACCACGATTACAATCAGGTTCAAGTTCTTCAAGCTCATCGTTATCATTTATAACATACATAACACCTTCTTTGATTTTTCGATCAACAAAGGCTGGATGCCACCCTTTTTTTCTCCACCCTCTTTTTTCTTTGTAATATTCGTGTGCTCCATCTATCCAAACTAACGGTTTTTTATAAGGAGAATTTTCATCTTTACAATTAAGCAACCTTATATGATCATCAAACCCTATTTTACCATCAGCCCTTTTTTTAAAATCTCTAAAAATAAGAATTCTTCCATCTTCGTTATCTTTTTGTTCGTCTGCATTTAAAACCCATTTTTGTGTTTTGGTGTTATAAATTCCGTAAGCTTTAGCATATTTGTCTTTTAATTTTAAATTACCTTCTTTTATAATATAATCTCCGCTTTGCCAAAACTTTTCATCTTCTAACATCATTTCTTTTTTATAATCGTTAAGTCTTTTTTCTCTGTCCTGTTCTTCTTGTTTTTTCTGTTCTGCGGCAATTTGTTCCTGTGTTTTAGCAGATGTACCGCTGCCGGAAATTAAATCTGAAATCATTGAACCGAGTGCTAATGTTGCTACGGATGCCGCAGCATAATCGGACGAATTTGATGTTGTTTTAGGAACATATACAGTGCCGCTATTTGAACTGCTTGTAGCAGGTGCATATTTGCACCATGCATAGTGTCCGTCTCTCGGGAAAGAATTTATATGCCTTGCTCCGCAATAATCACAAACAAGCCAATTCCCGTCTTTGTGATAAAATGCAAAAACATTTCCCGTTATTGAAAATACAAACATCACTGCAACAATAATTCTTGTAATACTACAATTCAATAATTTCATTCTTTACCTCTTTAAAAATCGCTTCGCGATTTAACCAAACAATGCTTATTTTAAAAATTTCTTTTGAGCACGACTTGAAGCCGTCTATGAGTGCAGATATTTTTAAAGTAAAAAACTATAAATTCAAAAAGTTTTTTAGTGCGAACATGTTTGAAGAAAAATCCGTTACATTAAAGTAGTTAGGATTTTTCAAGTTGTCGCACGGCTTTAAAAATTTCAAACGAATGGCTTCTCGGAGTACGAAAAAGAGAATTTTTAAAAGAACTATTTTGTTGCTTCATTAAAAACTTCAATATTTTTATCTACAAACTGTGGTTTTATTACCGCTTTTAAGGCCTTTTGCCAACTTTCCTGCGAAATACCGAGATGTTTTGATAATACTCCCAACATATATGTATTTAAAAATTTCGGATTTGTTATCTTTTCCTGTCCTTTAACGAAATCTTCAAACAAATCCACGCCGTCTTTCTTTAACATAAATTTCATTCTTTCATGTTCACCTTTTTCAAAAGAAAGTAAAAAGTCCGCTTTACCGCACTCTATTATCGGTGAAAAAACTTCTTTTCCGAACCTTAAATGAGATTCTACCGAACCGCCTCTTTGTGCCATACCATGAACTTCGGACTTTTTTACATGGTGCCCATCATACATCGCGGCAAGTCCTACAATTTCCGCAGCAGTTAAAATTCCCTGCCCGCCCGTACCACAAAATAATATGTTTATTGTATCCATTTTATATACCTTCCCCTATTCAAACTTTTAAAATTTTTATTTGAAAAGCATGATTAAAGCCGTTTATGAGTGCAGAAAAATTTAAAGTAAAAATTATAAATTCTTAAATTTTTAAACCGCTGATGTTTGAGTTTTTTTCGTTACATTATGTCGTTAGAAAAAAACGAGTTCTGCGGTTGGCTTTAAATTTTTCAAACAAATGGCTTTTTTGCTTGAAAATATAAAATTTTAAAAGAACTATTTTGTTTCTTCCAATGCACCAAACTTGCATTGTTGTACACAAACGTTGCAACCTGCACATAAATTTACATTTAATTTTATGTTTCCGTTTTCATCTTTAAATATTGCAGGGCAATCCACGCTTACACACATATAACATTTTTTGCATTTATCTGCATTAAATTTCGGTGCAGGTTTTTTGCTTCTGTCTATCATCTTGCAAAGACCTATTCTTACTATCAAAACGGAAAGTTCATCTTTTGCGGTATATTCTTTTATTTTTGATTCTATTACGGCTGAACTGTCACCGATAACTTCAACATTGTCCGCTCCGCAGGCTTTACATAAAGTAACCAAATCGAGTCTCTTTGTTTGTTCGCCTTTAGCGGTAACACCTGTTGCAGGGTTTGGCTGTGCTCCTGTCATTGCCGTTGTTCCGTTATCAAGTATAATTATTACCCCTTTAGTTTTATTGTATGCACAATTAACAAGCCCTTCTATACCTGAATGGCAAAATGTTGAATCGCCTATTACCGCAACTGCCTTATCTTTACCTAAAATTTTGGTTAAACTGCTCATTATCGTCACACTTGAACCCATACAAACTGTTGTATGAAGTGCTGATAACGGTGGTGTTGCACCAAGCGTATAACAACCGATATCACCGGCAACAACAACTTTGGTTTTTCTTAAAGCAACAAATGTTGCTCTGTGAGGGCATCCCGGACACAAAACCGGTTTTCTTCCTGCTTGAGGATAAGTCGTTTTAGGTTTACCTTCAACTATATCTCTAACGGATTCCGGATTAAGTTCCCCTACTCTGTATGTATAATGTTTTCCCTGACATTTTATTCCCATCTGTAAAAGATGTTCTTCAATAAAAGGTTCACTCTCTTCAACAACTACAACTTTTTCCACTTGAGAACAAAACTCTTTTATTTTTTTGTCCGGAAAAGGAAACGGCATAGAAAGTTTTAATACGGAAGCATTCGGATACACTTCTTTAACATACATATACGAAACACTGTCCGTAACTATACCTAACTTTTTATCTTTTATTTCAATAAAATTTTCCTCTAAAATGTCGGAAAATTCCTGCATTTTTAATAATTTTTCTTCCAAATCTATATGTTTTTTGTAAGCATTTGCCGGAACCATAACATATTTTCTCGGATTTTTTTCGAAAGGTTTATCGGCAACTTCAACTCTCT
>JAFXOB010000187.1 GCA_017529005.1 Elusimicrobiota bacterium | reverse complement strand
TTGGATAATTCAGTAAAAAATAAAAAAAATTATATATTTTTAGATGAAATACAAAATGTTCCACAATTTCAAAAAACAGTTGATAGTTTATATATAAAAGATAATTTTGATATCTATATTACAGGTTCTAATGCATATTTGTTATCCGGAGAACTTGCAACATTACTTTCAGGAAGATATATTGAAATACAAATGTTACCATTATCTTTTAAAGAATATATATCTTCTGAAAAAACGAACACAAATATTCAACAATTATTTGCTACATATCTTGAAAATGGTAGTTTTCCATATATATTACAAATACAAAATGAATTAAATATTAAAAGAGATTATTTAAAAGCAATATTGGATTCAATATTAATAAAAGATGTAATAGCAAGAAATAAAATAGCAAATGTAGATGAATTGTACAGAGTATTAAGATTCATGTTTGATAACATAGGAAATGTTTGTTCAATAAAAAAAATTAGTGATACAATGACATCTGCAGGTTTTAAAATAGTTCCGAAAACTGTAGAAAAATATATTACATCTTTAGTAGAAAGTTTTGTTTTATATCCTGTTAGCCGATATGATATAAAAGGAAAACAATATTTACAAAGTGGAGAGAAATATTATATTGCAGATACAGGGCTCAGAAATACATTGTTAAATAAAAATAGTGATATTGGTAGATTAATAGAAAATACAGTATATTTGGAATTGCTTAGAAGAGGATATAAAGTATTTATAGGAAAAACAAATACAACAGAAGTAGATTTTGTTGCAAATAAAGATAATGAAACCGTTTATTTTCAAGTTGCACAAACTATTCTTGCAGAAGATACTTTAAACAGAGAATTAAAACCATTGCAAAATATAAAAGATAATTACCCCAAATATCTTTTAACATTAGATTATTTACCGAAAACTGATTATAATGGAATAAAACAACTAAACATTATTGATTGGTTACTGAAATAATTTTTAATTACTAATTTTTATCGTTTGTACTTGGTAATTTAATTCTACATTGTACATTATCCATTGCCGTTTTTGTTGTTTCCATCTTTCAATCCTTATACCTCCATACCTCCATACCTCAAAAAATTGCTTAGCAATTTTAAGAAGCCGTTTTCAGCCGTCTTTCTTCATCCATTGCCGTTTTTGTTGTTTCCATCTTTCAATCCTTCTATACATCCATACCTCCATACCTCAAGAAATTGCTTAGCAATTTTTTAATTGCTATAATATGGCACTAAAAAAGAGAAAAAAATATGCGCTTTCTATTTTTAATATTAGACTTCATAGTATTTTTTGCAACGTCGGCTATTATTTTATCTAGTCGTGTAAGTTCGTCTTGGAATTTAATATTCTTTCTAAATCATTGTAAAATCTTAGTTCCAATATTTATATTAAATGTAATTTTACTTTTAATTTTTTCATTCTATGATATAAAACGATATACAAGAAGACACAGACATGATTTTACCGAATTATTCATTTTGTTTATAGTTGCTTTTGTTGTATCCTCGGCAGGTATATATTTCGGTGCATATTTATTCCATATTCCTACACCCAAAACAATCTTATTTTTAATTTTATTAGTTTTCTACTGCTATGTGTTTTTATCAAGACAAATTTATAACGGTTTACATCTTTCACAAGTAAAAATTGTTTCAATAGGTACCAGCAGAACACTAAACAGACTAAAAAAAACATTAGCATTATCTCAAGAATACAAAATAGTTTCTTCTTTTAACAGCATATCTGAAATACCTGAAAGCTTTGATATAACCGAGCTTGATTTTGTGTTGGTGTCAAATAACCTGTTGGAACAAGATAAAAACACTGCACTATTAATTTTCAACAAATTTGTTTCTAAAGGTATTACATGCTTAACAGATTTGGAACTTTTTGAAAATCTTTTTTCAAGGTTACCGAAAGAGACATTAAGAAATGTTGTTTGGTTGATAAAGGATATAAGTAGTAAACAAGAAAATTCCATTTATACTATAACAAAAAGAATGGTTGATTTTTTGTTTGCCGTATGTTTAATACCGGTATTTTTACCGGTAGGAATAATAATTTATTTATTAATTCTTATTATAGATAAACAAAAACCTATCTTCTTCCAGGAAAGAGTAGGGTTTAAAGGTAAAACTATACAAATATGTAAATTTAGAACATTGGTTAACGGAACAGAAACTCCTACAAAAGTAGGGAAAGTTTTAAGAAAGTTTAGATTAGACGAAATTCCGCAATTAATAAACATTTTAGACGGTAACATTTCTATTGTTGGTCCAAGACCGTTACAAAAAGAAGATAACGATTTATTAAATAGATATATTCCTGCACATATTTTACGAGACATTATAAAACCGGGTCTTACAGGTTGGAGCCAATTAAATTATAAAGCACCATGCAATTATTCTGCATTAAAAACACCGGAATTTGAAAACGATGCTCAAAAAAATGAATATTTTAAAGATGCTTTTGTAAGGTTAGCTTACGATGTTTGGTATGCAAAAAATGCTTCAATTGTATTGGACATGGAAATAATGTTCAAAACCGCCAAAAGAGCTTTTGTTAAAGACAAAAAACTTTCCGAATAAATTAAATAAAAAATATTGAATTTTCATAATGTTTTTCATTGCAAAAACATATTTAAAAAAAGTATAATATATCTTTAAAATTTTTTTATTAAAAGGTTGTCATTATAAATTTTTTTTATTGTCAAATATTTAAATATAAAATCCGGAGGATTTTTTTTGTGAAAATAGCAGTAGCCGGGATAGGATATGTAGGGCTTTCAATGGCAGTTTTGTTATCTCAACAAAATGAAGTTTTTGCCATTGATATTATTCCGGAAAAAATTAAAATGATAAATAACAAAAAATCACCAATTTCCGATAAAGAAATTGAAGATTTTTTATTAAATAAACCATTAAATCTCATAGCAACGACAGATTCACATTTAGCATATAAAGATGCCGATTTTGTAATAGTTGCCACACCAACAAACTACGATGAAACAAAAAATTATTTTGATACATCATCTGTTGAAACTGTTATTAAACAAGTTATAGAAATAAATCCCAAAGCATATATTGTAATAAAATCAACTATACCTGTAGGTTTTTGTGAAAGAGTAAAGAAAAAATATTCCTATAAAAATATTTTGTTTAGTCCGGAATTTTTAAGAGAAGGGAAAGCCTTATACGATAATTTATATCCAAGTAGAATAATAGTAGGAACAGATTTAGATAGTAAAGAGCAAATTGAAAAAGCCAATATATTTGCAAATTTGTTAAAACAAGCTGCAATAAAAAAAGAAGTTGAAATAAAAATAATGAATGTAACAGCAGCTGAATCCGTAAAATTATTTGCAAATACATATTTGGCATTAAGAGTAAGTTTCTTTAATGAACTTGATACTTATGCTGAAATAAAAAATCTTGACACAAAATCGATAATAGAAGGAATTGGATTGGATCCAAGAATAGGAAATTATTACAATAATCCATCTTTTGGATATGGGGGATATTGTTTGCCGAAAGACACTAAACAATTACTTGCGAATTATAACGAAGTTCCGCAAAATATAATTTCAGCAATAGTGTCTTCAAACAAAACAAGAAAAGATTTTATTGCAGAACAAATTCTTTCTAAAAAGCCAAAATCAGTAGGTATTTATCGCCTTACGATGAAAAGCGGTTCTGATAATTTTAGACAAAGTGCAATTCAAGGAATAATTAAAAGACTAAAATCTAAAAATGTAGAAGTATATATATATGAACCAACAATTAAAGAAAAAATATTTTTAGATAATGTTGTAATAAAAAATATAAACACATTTAAAGAAATGTCAGATGTTATAGTTGCAAATAGATATAATGCAGAACTTAACGATGTAAAAGAAAAAGTGTATACAAGAGATTTGTATTTTAGAGATTAAATAAAATGGAAAATAATAAAGATTTGGTCAGTATTATAATGCCAACATATAACTGTGCAAAATTCATTGCAGAATCAATAGATTCTGTCCTTGCACAAACTTATACCAATTGGGAACTTATTATTATTGATGATTGTAGTACGGATAACACAAAAGAAATATTAGCTCCATATTTACAAAAATATTCAAATATAAATTATACTTGCTTACAAAAAAATGGTGGTCCTGCAGTTGCAAGAACAGAAGCATTGAAACAAGCAAAAGGTGATTATATTGCTTTTATAGATAGTGATGATCTCTGGTATCCTGAAAAGCTTTCAAAACAAATTTCTTTTATGAAACAAAATAATATTGCTTTTTCTTGTACAGGTTATGAACAAATAGAAGAAAATGGAAAATCGAAAAATATAGCTTTAATTCCACCTGAAAAAACAGATTATTCAAAAATATTGAGATTGGCAGATCCGATAGGTAATTTAACTGTTGTGTATAATCGTAGTGTTGTAGGGGAACAACAAGTACCGGCAATAAAGAAAAGAAATGATTTTGCTTTATGGTTACAAATATTGCATAAAATACCTACATGTTATGGAATGCAAGAAATATTGGCAAAATATCGTTTGAGAACTCAATCTGTTAGTAGAAATAAATTAAAATTAATTTCGTATCATTGGTATTTATATCATCATATAGAAAAACTAAATGTAATAAAAAGTGCTTGGTACATTTTTTGTTGGGCATTTGTTAAAGGCACAGGTTTAGGAATAAAAAGGATAAGAATAAATGCTTAAGAAAAAGATATATGGTTTATGGTTAATTTTTTTAGTTATGTTATTTGGTATAGATTTTGCCAAACAATTTGATTCATATTTAAGGTTTAAAAGAAAACTCAATTTAAAAAATCCACAAACTTTAGCAGATAAAGTATCTTATTTGTTTTTACATAAACAAACACCTCTTATGTCAAACTGTACGGATAAATGGAATGTAAGAGAATATATTACGGGAAAAGGATTATCCGATATTTTAATTCCAACAGTTGGTGACCCATGGAATAAAGTAGAAGAAATTGATTTTGATAAATTACCAAAAGAATTTATTCTTAAAGCAACTCATGGTTGCAAAATGAATTACATAGTAAAAGATAAATCAAAATTAAATTTGGTAAATTGTAAAAAAACTTTACAAATTTGGCTCAATACAACTTATGGAGTTTATTCGTTAGAAACACATTATAAAAAAATTCCACATCGTATTTATGCAGAACAACTTTTAGAAACACAAAAAAGCTTGATAGATTATAAATTTCATTGTTTAAACGGCGTTCCACAATTTATTTTAGTATGTAGTGATCGAAATTCTTCAGGTAAAAGTATGCAGGTGACATTAGATTTATTTGATACGAATTGGGAATCATTAAATACTTATTTACAACCAAGTGGTTTGGAAGTAGTAGGGCAAAATAACATCAATAAACCTGAAAAATTTCAACAAATGTTATCTATAGCAACTATTCTATCAAAGGATTTTTCTTTCGTAAGAGTAGATTTATATGAAATAGAAGGAAAAATTTATTTTGGAGAATTGACTTTTTCTCCTGCTTGTGGAGTTTTCCCTAATTTCAAAGATAATTTTATAACAGATATGGGTAAGAGGTTGAAAATTTAATATGAAGTTACTTTTTTTAGGTGATTTTTTCTTTGATTACGATATAATACCTAATGATTTTTTATTGTTATGCGATTTCATTAAGAGAAATAATTACTATGTTATATTAAATTTAGAAACAACTTTTGGAAATAAAGGTAATCCAATTAATAAAAGAGGTGTTCATCTTCGTGGTAGCTATAATCTTATAGAAGTATTAAAACAACTTAATGTTATAGCTGTTTGTTTGGCAAACAATCATTGTATGGATTTTGGATATGAAGCATTAGAAGAATTAATTATTAACTTAAAAAAAGAAAATATTCTTTTTGTAGGGGCAGGTAAAAACTTAA
>JAFXOB010000024.1 GCA_017529005.1 Elusimicrobiota bacterium | reverse complement strand
CTTCTACTTTTCCAATCCTCCAATCTTCTGCCGTTTGGTGTTGACAAATTAGCCAAAAACATATAAAATCTTATACTAACTTGCTTTTTAATAAGCAGGTTAAGTATTTTATTTAAGGAGAAATGTAAATGAGTGTGAGAATTCGTCTACAGAGAATAGGAAGACCGAAAAGAGCATACTATAGAGTAGTTGCTATTGATCAAAGAGCAAAAAGAAACGGCAAACCTATTGAAATTTTAGGACAATACGATCCGGTATTGCAGGAAAACAAATTAAATGTAAAACAAGACAGAGTTGAGTATTGGTTGAAAACCGGTGCAAAACCTTCTGATACTGTTGCAGATTTATTGAAAAAAGCATCAGCACCTGCAGAAGAAAGTAAATAGTATTTGTAATTAATTGTTGTTTAAAACTAAAAGAAAATTAATGGAGATATAACGATGAAAGAATTAATCCTTTTTATAGCAAAATCATTAGTAGATAATCCTGATCAAGTAGAAGTAAATGAAGTTATAGGTGAAAAATCGACAATTTTGGAACTCAAAGTTGCAGCAGGTGACAGAGGTAAAATTATCGGTAAAGAAGGAAGAATAATAAAAGCTATCAGAATAATTTTGAATTCTGCATCAGCAAAACTTGATAAGAGAACAACTTTGGAGATAGTAGAATAGTAAATGGGTAGTGTTCGTAAAACAACTGTTAAAAGCAGTTGGAAAGTAGCAGATATTTTAGGATTTGAAGTTATTGATCAAGACGGAACTAAATTGGGATTGTTGGCAGATGTTATATCGACAGGCAACAATGATGTTTGGACAATAAAGTCCGATACGGAAGAACTTTTAATTCCGGCTTTGAAAAGTATAGTTACAAAAGTAGATATATCTAAAAAAAGAATTTTTGTATCTTTACCGGAAGGATATAGTGATATTTACGGAACAAAAATTAAGTTGGAAGATGCAGTAGTTATAGAAGAAATTTCCGGAATTACTGTTTATGAAGATTGATATATTAACTATATTCCCCGATATGTTTAAAGGTCCTATGACTTGCAGTTTAATGAATAGGGCAATAAAAAACAAAATTTTAGATATAAATTATGTAGATATAAGATCTTTTACAAAAGACAAACACAAAAAAGTAGATGATAGACCTTTCGGTGGAGGTCCCGGTATGTTAATGCAGGTAGAACCGATATATTTATCATTGAAAAGTGTTGGCGTAAGGAAAAAAAATAATTTATATAAAAATCCTTACAAAAAGCCTTATGTTATTTATATGAGTCCGCAGGGTAATTTATTGAATAATAAAAGGGTTAAAGCTCTTTCAAAATATGAACATTTAGTTTTGTTATGCGGTCATTATGAAGGAGTAGATGAAAGGGTTTTGAATTGGGTTGATGAGGAGATTTCTATAGGAGATTATGTTTTAACCGGTGGTGAAGTTCCTGCTATGGTTTTAATAGATTCCGTTGCAAGAATGTTACCGGGAGTTGTTCAAGATAAATCTTCCGTAGAACAAGATTCTTTTTATAATGGAATGTTAGATTATCCTCAATATACTCGCCCTGCAAAATTTAAAAAATTTAAAGTTCCGGAAGTATTGTTATCCGGTAATCATTTGGAAATAGAAAAATGGCGGAAACAGCAGTCTTATGAAAGAACAAAAAACAGAAGACCTGACCTGTTAAAGTTAAAAAAGTAATTAAGTTAAAGGAGTAGTAAAATGTCACTTATAGACCAAATTGAAGCAGCACAAAAGAAAGATGTTAAAGTTAAATTTAAAGCCGGTGATACAGTAAAGGTTTTCTTTAAAGTTGTTGAAGGCGGAAACGAAAGAATTCAGGCCTTTGAAGGTGTAG
>JAFXOB010000186.1 GCA_017529005.1 Elusimicrobiota bacterium | reverse complement strand
GAAAAAATAAAAATTTTTATAAAATTACAGATGATGATGATATTTATAATTTAGATCATTTGCTAAAATTAAAAATAATAAATGGGAGTGAACAAATGAATAGTAAAACAAAACAACCACTTAACCAAATATTATATGGACCGCCGGGAACAGGTAAAACTTATAGTATTTCTCAATACATTAATGAAATCATTAAAGAAAACTTAAAAAATAATATTGAAAATGAAAATCAAAAAATAATTAGTATTGTAAAAGATTTAAATTGGTATTTGGTAATAGCATTATCAATGTATATAAATGGTAAAAATAATAAATATAAAATTAAAGATTTAAGAAATCAAAAAATAATTAAATCTTTTATTGAAATAAAAGATTTAAAAATGAATCCAAATAATATCTTGTGGGGAGAATTACAAAAACACACATCTCAAGAATCTAGTACTGTTCATACAACTAAAAGATATGATCCTTTTGTTTTTGATAAGGCAGAAGATTCTGAATGGTTTTTAACTAAAGATGGTATTGAATATGTAGAACAAAATTTATCTAAAGAAATAGAAGATTTAAATAGAAAAAATACTCAAAAAAGTGTAAGTGATTTTTATGAGTTTATTACTTTTCATCAGTCATATTCCTATGAAGAATTTATTGAAGGAATAAAACCTGTAATTGATGAAGAAGAACAAGACAAAAATATCAAATATAAATATGCAGATGGTATTTTTAAAGAAATATGTTTAAAAGCTAATTCCGATCCTAATAACAATTATTTGTTGATTATTGACGAAATAAACAGAGGAAATATTTCTAAAATATTTGGCGAATTAATTACTTTAATTGAAGAAGATAAGAGAATTCATCCAAACGGAGAATATTCGTTTAAAAATATAGAAAGAAAAAATAATGAATTGTTAGTAAAGTTGCCATACTCAAAACAAAGTTTCGGAGTACCTAATAATTTATACATTATCGGAACAATGAACACATCCGATAGGTCTATTGCAAGTGTAGATATTGCATTAAGAAGAAGATTTAAATTTATAGAAAAGATGCCAGAAAGCAAATGGGTTGCGGATTTTAGTATAGGATTTGATAAAATTTTTGAAAATCTTAACAATAAAATTAGAATTTTATTAGATAGAGACCATCAAATAGGTCATAGTTATTTTATTAAGACAAAATATAATGATGATAATGGAAATAATAATCTTGAAACATTAACAAATATCTGGTTCGGCGAAATATTACCATTGTTAAATGAATATTTTTATAACGATTGGGACAAATTAAATCTTATTGTTCCGGGTTTTATTACGGAAGGAAATGTTCCTAAAAGTTTACAAAATGAGGATTACAAGTCTTATGAATTTAGAACTATAGATGATTTTAAAAATCCGGAAGATTTTAAGACTGCTTTATTAAAAATATTAGAATAATATGCAACCAACAATATTTCTAGAATATGAATTAAAATTCACAAGAGAATATGAAAAATCTTTGCAGGGATATCTTGAAAAGATAAAAGATGAATCTTTGCAAAATATATTTACTTTTACAAGTAAGGGTATTAAAGCAAGAAATTATGTTGGCATTTTAAGATATAAAAATTATCAATTTGAAATTTTGCCTAAGTTAATAGATAAAGAAAAAATTGAAACTAAAGAAGAACAAGCAACAATATTAAAAAATCTCCTATATATGTTATCTTTAACAAAAAAACTTGATATAAAAGAAAGTGAAATTGCAAAAATATCTAAAAGTAAAAATCCGTTTCTTGAAATACTAATAAAAATTTATGCTAATTCTTTATTTGAGTGTTTAAAAAGATTTGTTCCTAAAAATTATGTTACCGAAGAAGATAATTTAAACTTTTTAAAAGGCAAATTATTATTTTCCAAACACATAATTAAAAATTCGGTTAATCAAGCAAAATTTTATTGCCAATACGATGAGTTTTCAGAAAACAATTTGTTAAATCAATTGTTTTATTATGTTTCGCGGTTATTATATTTTGTATCAAATGACAACGAAAATAAAAGAATATTAAAGTTTATTACCGATTTCTTTTGTGATATAGATTTTAAGAAAATAAATATTTATAAAATAAGAAATTTAAAACTTACCAGAAATCAAACTGCATTTCAAAAACCGTTTGATTTAGCAAAAATGTTTTTAGAAAATTCTTCAATTGATATGAACCAACACAAAATAAAAACAATATCTTTGTTGTGGGATATGAATAAACTGTTTGAAGAATTTATATTTGAATTTATTAGAAGAAACAAAGATAAAATAAATGAAAATTTGGAAAATAATAAAATTGAACGAATAAAATATCAAAAAGGTAAAAGATTGTTATATTGCGAAGAAGCAAATCAACATTACGGGAACACTTTTGTTGATATATTTTTAGAATCAAAAGATAGAAAATTTATTATAGATACCAAATATAAAATTAATGAAGGAAAATTCGGTGAATTTGCAAATTCGGATATATTCCAAATGATAACTTATGAAACAATACACAATTCACAAAATGCAATATTGATATATCCTACAATAGAAAAGAATAAAGAACTAATGCATAAATACAAACTCTGCGAAGATAAAAATTATGAAGAAGATAGCAATCACTATATAACAACAGCAACAATATATTTCGGTGAAAATTTACAAATAGAAAAGCAGAATTTAATTGAAAGATTATCAAAAATTCTAAAAGAAACTATTAATTAAAGTTGTTTTTAAAGACCTTAAGATTTTGTGTTAGAATGAAGAATCTCAAAAATGGAATGTATATGGCCAACATCCGTGACAATTAGAACTTTATAAACAAATTGCAGATCAGTTGATTTAATATTAAATCAACTGATTTTTTTTGTTGTAATACTGTTAAAATATTTACAAGTAAAATTATTATTGATTTTGTATAACAAATAATGTAGAACATAAATTAACTGAACAAACAGACGAAAACATATAAACTTCGTTTAATAGTTAAAAGGAGGATTTATATATGAAGAAAATAATAGCACTAATTTTATTTGTCATCTGTGTATCATCTGTTACTTTTTTTTATACCTCTCAAAAAAGTAATAAAATAAGTTTGGAAATTTCTCAACCGGAGATAACAAAAATATCTTTGGATCAAGATAATAACAGTGTTTTATCCAATCCCGATAAGGTATACATATACAATATACCGAACGATGATATTTTCCTGCAAAGAGGGGACAATGTATCGGACTATATAACAGTAAGCCCCGATTTAAGAGGAAAATGGATTTTGGAAAACGACAAACCTAACTTTTTAAAAATAGTTTTTACACCTGAAAAAGATTGGCTCGCAAGCAAAAAATATAAAGTTTCCATAGATAAAAAAATATTTAAAAATCCGAAAAAAATAAAAAATTTAAATTTAAGTTTTTCTACGAATCCGAACAATGTTAATATAGAAGACTTTAGTTTATGGCACAGTGAAAAAGATTTGTCTTTATTCGGTATAAAAGCTGTATTAAAATTTGATTTCCCTGTTGAAGAACCGGAAATTGCGTTAAGTTATAATAATAAAGAAGTAAAACCGAAAATTACTTTCGACCAATATAGAAGATATTGTTTTATAAATTATGAACCGATACAATTACTCACCACTAAACAGACTGCAGAATTAAAAGTTCTTGATAAGAAAAAAGAATTGGTGATTCCGGAAATGAGCGAATTCTTTAAATTGAATGAAATAACAACGGATATTGTCGGAAAAGATGAAAATGCCGCACAGGCAATAATTATGGAATTCAGTGATTTTGTTTCTGCTGAAGAGGTAGAAAAGAATGTTGAAGTCTATTTGTTGCCCGGTAATATTAATTGGAACGAAAAAACTCTAAAGTATGCTGAAGATTCTTTAAAGAAATCAGAAAAACTTGTCGTAAAAGCTATGCCGCAGGATTCTGTTGGTACGCTGGTTGCTCTTAAATATAATAAGCCTTTGTATAACAGATATTTATATATCAAATTAAAAAATACCGTAAAAAGCAAAAGCAATTACAATTTAAAAGAAACTAAAGCTTATATAGAACCGATAAAAAATTATGAAACAGAATTAAAATTTATCGGCTACGGTAATGTTTTGTCTGCTTCAGGAGATAAAAATTTAACTATATATTCCAGATTGTTGGATAGTGTTGAAGTAACGGTTTCAAGAATTTTTCCTGACAGATTAAACTTGTTTGTCTCTCAAAATTTTTACAGAACCAACAGTTATTACGGCTATTACAATAACGACGATTATGCAAGTGATTACGGCTATTACTATGACCCCGGAATTCAGGATAAAGATATTGCCGAAGTTTTTACCGAAAGAATAAATCTTGTAAGCAGTCCCAACGTGAATTATTCATCAATAGATTTAAGTAAATATATAAACAACGGAAAACTCGGCTTATTCAATGTTGAAATAAGCGGTAACGGAATTAAACGTAAAAAATTTGTTTTAATCTCCGATATAGGAATAATCTATAAAAAGGATGTTGATAACAGAATAAAAGTTTTTTGTGTTTCCGTTTCATCAGGTTTGCCTTTGGATGGTGCAAGAGTTTCTTTACTTGCAAGAAACGGAACGGAACTTGTTGTTAAAAATACCGATTCCAACGGTACTTGCGAATTTGAAGATACTTCCGCATTTATTAACGAAAAAGACCCTGAAGCCATAGTTGTAAGAGGTAACAACGATGTTGCCTTTATTCCTATAGACAGAGGTGACAGAGATATCGTATATTCAAAATACGATACAAGCGGAAGATCTGTAAAAGATATGAGATATAAACAGGCGGATTCTTATATTTTTACCGACAGAGGAATTTATAAACCGGGCGAAAAAGTAAAATTTTCCGTAATTTTAATGAACGAAAATAAAACATCTCTTAAAGGTTTTCCGATAAAAATTGAAATTGAAGATTCTGACGGCAGAACAGTATTTAATAAAACTGTTTCTTCCTCATCCGACGGATTCAATGAATCCGAATTCCAATCGCAAACAACATCAAAAACAGGAACTTATAGAATAAATGTTTATAACGTCTCTTCAAAAAAAGGTGATTATTACTCAAGATATCTTTCAAGTTGCGAATTTAAAATAGAAGAATTTAAAGAAGATAAATTGAAAATACAAACTTCTGTTGAAGGCGGTTTACATAAAGGTTGGCAACCTTTGGAAGGACTTTCGGGAAAAGTAAATCTTCAAAATCTTTATGGCGTTCCTGCACAGGGGAACGAAGTAAAAGCATCCGTATCTTTGTTCCCGTACAAATTCCATTTTGAAGAATATAAAGATTTTACGTTTTCGGATAATTCTTTAGATAATAAAGTAAAAATAAAACCTGTTCAAGATAACCTTGAAACAAAGAAAACATCTTCGACAGGAGAAGTTTCTTACGATTTATCTTTTTCGAAATATGAATCCGGAACTTACAGATTATTGTTTACCGCAGAAGGATTTGAACGTGAAAGCGGTTCGAGTGTAAAATCGGCTTCTCAGCAGTTAATTTCTCCGAATAAATATATTGTAGGATACAAAACATTAAGTGCCCTTAATTTTATAGATAAAAACGCAAAAGCAGTTGTTAAATTCATTGCTATTGATAGTGATTTGAAAAAGATAAGTTTGAATAAACTTAAGTTAAAAACTTACAATCTTCAATATGTTTCAGTTCCTGTAAAAGAGTATAACGGCAGATACAAATATCATTCCGTAAAACAGGAAAAAGAAGTTTCAAGCAAAAATTTTGCCATATCAGAAAATTCTACCGATTTCAGTATTGATACATCTGTTTCCGGAAACTTTAAAATCGAAATTATTGATGAACAAGGAACAACTCTTTTAAGTATGGAATATGTCGTTGCAGGTAACTCGAATCTTGGTTCTCAACTGGAAAAGAATTCGGAATTGTTTATCAATTTACGAAATGACAGCATAAACCGCGGCGGAGAGTTGGAATTTAATGTTACTGCTCCTTTTACCGGAGTAGGATTGATTACAATTGAAAAAGATAAAGTTTATGCTTATAAATGGTTTAATATGGATACCAACAGCAAACTTTGCAAAATAACAGTTCCGGAAAATATAGATGACGGAGCATACTTAAATGTTTCTGTTCTAAAAGCCAGAAACTCAAAAGAAATATTTTTAAATCCTCACAGCTACGCTTTGAAATATTTTAAAATTGCGTCCGATACTAAAAAAGAAGTAAAACCAAAAATAACAGTTCCGGAACTTGTAAAGCCGGGTTCCGAACTTAAAATAGAATATTCAACATCGGAGCCTGCCAGAATTATTCTTTACGGAGTAGATGAAGGAATATTGCAGGTAGCAAAATATAAAACGCCTGATCCTTTATCTTATTTTTTCAGAAAACCGGCACTTGATGTAAGCTCTTATCAAACGTTGGATTTGTTCCTGCCTGAATTTTCCGTAATAAAGGAAGTTTATGGCATCGGTGGCGGTACGGGATTTGATTCCGAAGCAGAAGCTCTTTTAAATGCCGGACTTAATCCTTTTAAAAGACAAACACAGGCACCTGTAGTTTTTTGGTCGGGAATAATTGACAGTAATAAAACACCTAAAAAATATACATATAATGTTCCGGATTATTTTAACGGACGTTTAAAAATTATGTGTGTTGCCGTAGGTAAAAAGACTTCTTTCGGGAGCAGTGAAAAATCTGTTATCGTAAGAGCACCGATAGTTTTGTCGGCAGGAGCACCTGTTGTTGCTGCTCCTTCGGATATTTTTGATGTTAATTTAAAAATTACAAACAGTAAAGAAGATTCTAAAACCGGTGATTTTGAAGCTATAATTTCTGTTTCGGATAATTTGGAAGTATCCGGAGAAAAAACAAAAAATATTCATATAGAACACGGCAAAGAAGATAATTTAAATTTTAAAGTTAAGGCACTTGATAAATTGGGAAATGCAGAAATTAAGTTTAATGTAACAGATAAACTTTCAGACAGCAAAGCAAAAATATCTTCTGCATTAAGCATTCGTCCGGCAAGTGTTTATGCAACGGATATTTCCGTAGGTGAAAGTAAAAACGAAAATTTCGATATAAAGAATTTTACAAATATTGACAGTTACAACGAATTTTCCGATAAAAATATTGTTGTATCAAACAGTCCTTTGGTTGTAGCTTTGGGATTAGAAAAATATTTGGAAAAATTTCCTCACGGATGTACCGAACAGATTACAAGTCAGACATATTCTTCTATAGCTTTATACGGCCTTACTGAAGAAAATAAAACAATATTTAAACGTTACATCGAAAAGTTAGCTTCAAGACAGAGAGTTGATGGCGGTTTTTCTCCGTGGCCCGATTATGAAGGAGTCAGTGATTATGCATCTCTATATGTATTACAATTCCTTACGGATGCACAAAGTTTGGGATATGAAGTTCCCGGTGCAATGTTAAAGAAATTGTTGGATTGGGCAAGGAATTTTATTAAAGAACCTAACGATAAATATGAAGCGGATATGCAGGCCGAAGCACTTTATCTTTTGGCAAGGAACTCTATAGTTTTAACGGGACAATTATCCAAGTTGGAAGATTATTTTGATAATAATGTTAAAAGTTGGGCGGGAACAATATCCGGAGCATACATTGCTTCCACTTACAGATTGTTACAAAACGAAGATAAAGCGCAGGATATAATAAAGAAATTTAAAGTTAAAACGGAGAAAAAAGATAATCAGGTTTATTCCGATTATGATTCCGACTTTGTTAGAAATTTAACATATGTTTATCTTGTATCAAAACATTTCCCGGAAATGTTAAATAATCCTGATATTGCAAAGATAATACAAAATGCCATGGATAACATTGTGGACAAAAATTATAATACTTTAAGTTCGGCAAAAACTGTTCTGGCGGTTGCCTCTTATTCAAATGCAAATAAAGATAAAGATGACAATATAGAAATTTTCATTGACGGAGAAAAAGCGGAAAGGACAAAGAATCAACTCGGATTTATGCAAGCATCAATTCCTGCTAAAGCAAAAAATATAAATGTGAAATCAAGTACCATAGGTTCACTTGGATTATTTTATGCAATAACACAACAGGGCTTTTTTAAAGATAAAAAACAAAATATATCCAAGGGTTTACAAATTGATAAAAAATATTTTGATAAAGACGGAAATGAAACAAATCTTGTTAGAGTAGGCGACGAAATTAAAGTTAAAATTACCATCAAAACAACAGACAAAAAGCATGTATCAAATATAGTTGTAACGGATTTGTTGCCCGGCGGAT